>NZ_JSYF01000397.1:0-5602 GCF_054824225.1 Pontibacter sp. HJ8 | reverse complement strand
CCATTAAACAATGCAGCTATTCAACAATTAAAAGTAAAATATTGATTGCGTTTTTTAGAGCCCCTGTCGCCTTTGTGTGACCGGGGCTTTATAATTTGTGACACTTCCCATACTTATTTTATACTTTTGCAGGCAGCCAAGCAGATTATTTTACAGTGAAAAAAGCTTTTTCAGGAGAAGGACTACTGGTCCGCATAGGCAGGCTATACCTGGCACAACGCTACAAGAGCAGGGAGCGGGTAGAGCAGGAGCTGCACAGAAAGTACGAAGGGAAGTATCGCAATGCCGGACTGGTGCTGCTGTTCGACCTGCTGATGGCCTTTACCGTAGTAGCCATCGTCACATTACTGGCGGGAATCCTATACCTTGTAACAGCATAGTAATCATACCTGGGTAGAAAAGACTTTCTAACTCCTAAACTCCTAAACTCTTTAACTCTCTAACTCAAATGTCCCACTCCATTGCAATCCGCACCCTTTTGTCAGGCTACTTTCCGGAGCTCACCGAAGACCAACTGGACAAGTATGAGCGTATGGCCGGGCTCTACCAGGAGTGGAACGAGAAGATCAATGTGGTATCGCGCAAAGACATGGAGCACCTGGGGGTGCATCATATCCTGCATTCACTGGGTATAGCCAAGGTGATCCGGTTTCCGGAGCATGCCCATGTGCTGGATGTAGGTACAGGCGGCGGACTTCCGGGCCTGCCCCTGGCCGTTATGTTTCCTGATGTTCGATTTCACCTGGTAGATTCTATCGGGAAGAAGATACACGTGGTGCAGGAGATTGCCCGCGAACTACACCTGCACAACGTGACAGCTTCCCATACCCGGGCCGAGCAGGTGCGTGAAAAGTTTGACTTTGTAGTAAGCCGGGCCGTGACGCGTCTGGCGAATTTTTATCCCTGGGTGATGAACAGTTTCAAGCGGGAAGCTATACCGGGTAAAGGCATCTATTACCTCAAAGGCGGCGACCTGCAGGAGGAACTGGCCGAGTCAGGCCTGATCACCAAAACCTACGACCTGAAAGACTATTTTACAGAAGAGTTTTTTGAAACGAAGAAGGTGGTGGTAGTGCCGATGCCTTAATTGTTGAATGCTAATTGCTAATTGTTGTTGGGCATACCATTTTCAAAAGGCTGTTGAGTTGACAGGTATAGCCTATGCCTTTTGGTTGAAGTTACGAACTGGCAAAAGTCATACCTGCCCAAAAACAACAATCAAACTATTTAACAATCAACCATTCATTCACTCCCCCTCCAGCAGAAACCTCACAGCGCGGGCTTCCGAGTAGTAGATGTTGTGGCGCATGTCTTCGGCAAAGCCGACATGGCCTCCATCTTCCGGTGTCTCCAGGTATAGGTAGGGGTTTTGCTCTGCCTCCTCCAGCGGGTAACAATTCTTTGTCAGGAACGGATCATTTTTAGCATTGACCAGCAGCGTTGGGATCTGAATGCCCTGGAGAAACTGCTTGCTGCTTACGCGGGCATAATAATCGTCTGCGCTCTTGAAGCCATGTATGGGAGCCGTATACTTGTTGTCAAATTCGGGGAAAGACCAGAAAAGGCTGTAGTCGCTCAGGTCCAGCTCATCCGGGTACAGTTCTTTTTTCTGCTCCAGTTTCTGGCCAAGTGTCTTAAGAAAGCGCTGGGTATAGACCCTCGAGATGCGTTGCGCCGAGCTCTTCAGGTCGATGGGCACCGAAAACACGGCCGCCCGCTTCACCTCCGAAGGCACCTGTTGCGGAGATTCACCCAGGTACTTGAGGCTGATGTTGCCGCCGGCACTAAAGCCAACCAATAAGACTGTATGGTAATTGCCCGAGGAAAGCGCATGCCGGATCACGACATCCAGGTCATCGGATGCCCCTAGGTGGTAGGAGCGGAGCAGCTTGTTGGGCTCGCCGCTGCAGCTGCGGTAGTTCCAGGCCAGGGCATCCACCCCCGACTCGTTGAGCACCTTGACCATGCCCATGATGTAAGGTCGGTGCGAATCACCTTCGAGACCATGCGAGAGCACAGCGAGGGTCTTGGAATTTGCCCGGGACCAGTCCAGGTCAATGAAGTCATCATCGGGCGTAATAATACGCTCCCGCTGATATGTTACCCCTTCTACCTGCCTGAACAGGCTGGGTACAATCGTCTGCATGTGCCCATTGAAGAGGTAAAAGGGTGGCTTATGCTTGGAAGGAATAAGTGGCATAATACTGTATTCTTAATAAAGCTTATAATTTTATATAAAGTAGCAAAGTCAATCCAGGCGCAGTGTCTGCTATAGACCCAAGCAATTTCTTTGCCGTAGTCTTTCTTATAACCAACAACTTTCAAAACTATGAAGTTTTCTACAGCGATTAAAATAGCAGGTTTTTTCTGTTTCCTCGGCATGTTGTTGCCGGCTTGCAGCACCGAAACCAGGCAGGAGGCCGGCAGCGAGTTTGAGCAATTCGCTACCTGGGTCGATCAGAATGCAAAGCGGGCTGAGACCGCCACCGAAGAAGAATGGAATGAGATGCAGGCAGAATATACGCGGAGGTCAACCGAACTGGAATCCAAAAGCGCTGACTGGGATGATAAAACCAAAGCAGAATGGGAAAAGCTGAGAACACAATGGACTGAAACGGAGGGCAAAGCAGAGACGCGCTTCCGGGATGCGGATGCAGCCGTGGAGGGAGATACGATCTGATGTAGGGTGGCAGTTAAATCAAGATAAAGCTGCTACAGTAGAGGAAGGTTTAGTCTATCCTACTCTGTTGCAGGAAGATAGAAAGACTCCTGCAGCCGCTATACCTGAATAGTGTTATATACTTTACCTTAAATATTTATATTCTTTTAGATAGTGGCAGCGTATACAGAGGCACAACCAATATATAGAAAATATGAATATTAAATCGAACCTGAAAATACTAGGTATGGCGCTCACAGTAAGTGCCTTTACCTTTGCCTGTGATACAGAGACCCGCAACGAAACCAATGCCGAAGTGGATGAGGCACAGGTTGAACTGGATGAAACGGGCGCTGAAGCTGACCGGGAGTACAGCGAGTTTTCAGTCTGGGTAGACGAGAACTCCTCCCGTGCTGAGACCGCAACAGAAGAGGAGTGGAGAGAGATGAAGGCCGAATACGATCGCCGTGAAGCAGAACTGGACGCCAAAAGCGATACCTGGGATGAGGAGGGCAAACGTGGATGGCAGGATGTAAAAGACCGCTGGAACCGCACCGAAAACAAAGTTCAGGAGCGAATCGGTGACATCGATGTGGATGTGGATGTAGACAGGAAAAAGAACTAAGCTTCCGGGCTATACCTGAAACAAAAGCCTGTGGCTATGGCCACAGGCTTTTTCTGTTTTCAAAGTAGCCGTGAGGAGGAGATCAGGTGAAGTAAATTTTAAGCAGGAATGCATTGTTGTAGATATTTATGTTACTTTTGTTACAGCAGGAACCAAAATGGCACAGCTGTACTTTTTATCGGCAGCAGGTTTTGGAAATTACCTGCAAAGGGTTTACCTTTGCAAACTCATTTAGATACGGAACAAAATATTTAATTAGTATACAATAACATGGCTAATCACAAGTCGGCATTAAAGAGAATCAGATCGAACAACGCTAAACGTCTTCGTAACAGATATCAGGCGAAAACAACTCGTACATTCATCAAGAGGCTGAAAGGCACTACTGATCAGACCGAGGCGCAGGAACTTTTCAAGACAGTTTCTTCAATGCTTGACCGTCTGGCAAAGAAAAACATCATCCACAAAAACAAAGCGGCTAACAACAAGTCGAAGCTGGCTAAGCACATCAACGGCCTGGCTGCAGCCTAGTTTTTCCTGGAATTTAGTATCTGAAGCCTTGCACGTAATGTGTAAGGCTTTTTGTGTTGCCCCGAAGGTATAACGATGTTGAAATGATGGTTTGCCTATAGCAAGTTGGTTCTGCTACCGGGCGTGTGATGAGTTCGTATACCTTGTATAATATAAAACCCCTGAAACAGTCAGCTGTTTCAGGGGTTTTTCTTTTGTCAGGTCTATACCTGTGCTTAAGCTATGCTGAGCTTGATCATGTTGGTGCGCTTCTGCTCGTAGAGCGGCATACTGGCTGTGTTGATGAACACATCTCCTTTATTCAGGTAGCCTGCCTTCAGCAACATCTGCTTGATGTCGTCAATGGTCGCATCAGTTGACTCAAACTTATCGTAGTAGAAGCCGCGTACGCCCCACACCAGGTTGAGGGTGGTGAGCAGCCGCTCGTTTTCCGTAAAGATAAAGATATCAGCCTTGGTGCGGTGCTTAGCCAGTTGGAAAGCCGTATAGCCGGATTTGGTCATACCGATCACGGCACGGGCATTCGTATCGCGGGCCAGGTAGCAGGCATTGGCCACCAGGCTGTCGTTGAAGAAGGTATCTGAATGCGGGTTGAGGATATAATTCTTGTTGAAGATATCCGCCTGTCGCTCCACCTCGTGGATAGTCAGGTTCATGGACCGGATCGTTTCGATCGGGTATGCGCCCACGGCAGTCTCAGCACTCAGCATGAGCGTATCGGCTCCGTCGATCACCGCATTGGCCACGTCGTTTGTTTCCGCGCGGGTAGGCTTCGGGTTCACGATCATGCTTTCCATCATCTGCGTCGCAATGATCACAGGCTTGGCGGCCTTGTTACACTTCTCCACGATCATCTTCTGCAGCATCGGTACGCGCTCCATACCTGTTTCCACGCCCAGGTCACCGCGTGCTACCATCAGTGCATCTGAAGCCGCAATGATCTCATCGATGTTTTTGATCGCTTCAGGCTTCTCTATTTTGGCGATAACACGGGTATCCTTGCCACGCTCCTGAATGATACGCTTGATCTCGATGATGTCCTCTACGCGGCGTACAAACGAAAGGGCCACCCACTCCAGGTCATGGTCGAGGCCAAAGTGCAGGTCACGCAGGTCTTTTTCAGTAAGGGAAGGGGCAGATACGGAAGAGTCCGGCAGGTTGATGCCTTTACGTGGTTTTACAACGCCGCCGTATTTCACATCCGCCTCTACCACGCAATCCTTGTCAGTCGAGTAAACCACGAGCTCCAGTTTGCCATCGTCTAAAAGAATGGTGTCGCCGGGGTTAACGTCCTTGGCCAGTTCTGTGTAGCTAGTAGACAAGTGGTCGTGGTTGCTCACAGAGCCGTCGCAACGTAGAATAACCCGCTGGCCTTCCTTGATCTCGACGCCTCCGTTCTCTACTTCACCGACCCGTATTTTAGGACCTTGCAAGTCCTGTACAATACATACATTGGTGTTAAAGCGCTTATTTATTTCGCGTATATGCTCTACTACCTTAAGGTGTTCTTCGTGCTCGCCGTGAGAAAAATTCAATCGGAAGGCGTCTACGCCTTCCTGAACCAGGGCCAGAAGCCGTTCGTACGTGTTACTGGCCGGGCCAACGGTCGCCAGAACTTTTGTTTTGTTGAAGATGATCTTCATAATTCAGAATAACAGGTTTTCTTTAAACTTAAGTGTAAGTGGATCAAATTGTTTCGCGTATTGTATCAGAGTCAGTCGCTGCAGCCTACCGATCAGCTCCTGCGGGTACAGGAATGTGTGCGGGTTCTGTCCACCAGTGTCATG
>NZ_JSYF01000396.1:0-249 GCF_054824225.1 Pontibacter sp. HJ8 | reverse complement strand
TCCAACCACCCCTGCCTCTCCTTATCCTTTTCGAGAGCCCCTACCCCCAGGCGGGGAGCCTGCTTTTCCAGTTCGACCGCTCTCGTTGCATAGTAACTGTAAAACACCCCTCTGGCTCCCCTCAAGGGGAGAATTTCTGCGCGATGAGGTATAGGTGACAGGTATAGCGGGCAGGTATAGCAGACATACTTACAACTGGAGCTACAGAGCAACAGCTTCAGCCAGGTGCACTTTGTTGACGCTCCACTG
>NZ_JSYF01000042.1:0-26151 GCF_054824225.1 Pontibacter sp. HJ8 | reverse complement strand
TGCGCTTTAAATTCTTTGATCTGTAGACTCTGCGACTCCTGCATGTCATTTATGGCTGGATTGCCCTTAGAAAGACCAATCTGGCACTAGGCTAAGCAAACTTCTCCAAGCACGAAGGGGCCACACCGGGAGAACACCTTGAAACTATCAGGTACGCCGAATACCAGCTAAGGCGTAGACGCTTTCACAAGCTTGGTTATAGCTCCTTTTGATTTGGTCATATACTAGCTGAATCAGAAAGCAAATCAATTTATGCTAATAGACGTAAGGCATTACTATAAATAACTAGGGCACATGCAATTAACCACAAAATATGTAACCTTTTTGACACTTCTTCATCCAATACATATAACTAATGATTCTTACCTATGCGAGCACGAGTTATAACACCAATCAAACCAAAGCAGTCCAAGGCCATTGCCCTGTTAACAGATAATACATCCCCTCCCTGCTGAGAGTACCGGTTACACATGACCCTTTTTTCCTCCTATTCACGACAAGCTGCAAAAAAACAGCCGGTCTACCTACAATCCTGACTGCCTTACGGACCCTTAATCTTACCTAGTATCCCAGCATCCTTAAGACTCCGGGGTAGCTAGATATGTAGATCGTTCTTGACCTGGAGGTCTTACGCTCTCGCTTTGCAACACCCACCCTCAACCAAATGTTAACAATAAAGAAGCGTTATGAAACTTACTTATACTATATTTTCTTTCCTGCTGCTGGCTTCCTGTTCTGTACCGCAGCCCACTGTTCCGGTGGATGTACTCACAAAGGAAATGCCCAAGGTTCCTATACCTGATGCCGTAGCTGCTCAGGTACCGGAAGGTTACAAGGCCGAAGTATTTATGCAGGACCTTAACTGGCCTACCAGTGTAGACTTTGATGCGAGCGGTAATATGTTTGTAGCGGAAGCTGGTTATGTATATGGCGATCCCTTTGCACCGGCCCGGATCTTTAGGATCTCGGCAGATGGCACGCTCAGTCTCTATGCCAATGGATTTATAGGTCCTATCACCGATATACTGTGGCATCAGGACAGGCTGTATGTATCGCATAGGGGTAAAATATCTGCCGTTGGATCAAACGGAGCCATTCAGGACCTGGTAACAGGGCTGCCCAGCTATGGCGACCATTTCAATAACCAGATGACTGTGGGGCCAGATGGTAAGATCTACTTTGGCCAAGGCGTGGCTACCAACTCCGGTGTAGTGGGCCTCGACAATGCCTATCCTTATATCTGGCTCCTGCTATGGCCGGATATACATGATATACCAGCCAAAGATATCAAGCTTGCTCGCGAAAGCTTCCTGACACCACAGCCGAGCAATGTGCTGGCACGCCAGGGAAATTTACTGAGTCTGGGGAGCAATGTGACCTATGCCGTTACCAGTATATTCAACCGCAACAAAAATACATCGCTGCTGGTACGCACCCGTGGCTTTCAGCCTTTTGGAGAGCATAAGCGCACGGTCAAAGGGCAGACGAAAGCCAGCGGCACCATCCTGCGCATGAACGCGGATGGTTCTGGCCTGGAGGTATATGCCTGGGGGCTACGCAACCCCTTTGGCGTAATGTGGGGCCCCGACAAGCAACTTTATGTTACAGACAATGCCTACGATGAACGAGGCAGTCGACCGATCGCCAATGCCAAAGACAATATTTACCAGATCCGGCAGGACGGCTGGTACGGCTATCCGGACTATTCGAGCGGAATCCCGGTTACCGACCCGCAGTTCCGATCAGACCGAGGGCCAAAGCCAAAATTCCTCATGGCTGAGCACCCACCCGTAGAACAGCCCTGGCTTACCCGCCCTAAGAATGCCGCTTCTACCAAGTTTGATTTCAGTACCAACGATGCTTTCGGCTACAAAGGACAGATGTTCCTGGCAGAATTTGGGCCTGCTACACCCATTACCGGCGATCCTAACCCAGGCACAGGCTACGTCGTGGTTCGCATCGACCCGGCCACAAAAGAAGCACAGCCATTTCTAAGCAACAGCGCTCCCGGTCCGGAAGGATTGGAAACCGTAACTACGGCTGGTCCGAGGCACCCGGTAGAAGCCAGGTTTTCGCCTGACGGACAGACACTTTATGTGGTGGACATTGGGGTGATTCATGGAGATGTAGCTGGTGCAGGGCCGTTTCCACTGCCAGTACCAGGCACAGGTGTGATCTGGCGTATCACTAAGAACGGCGTTACAAGCGCCAGCCCCCTCCCCAACTTATCGCCCCTACCAGCTCGCTCGAACAGTCCTGCTCCAGGCAACTAATTACTATTGCTATGATGTATCACACAAATAGGAAGCCATGGATTTGAAAATAAGCGGACGTACAGCAGTTGTAACAGGAGCTGATTCCGGCATAGGGCTGGCAACCGCTAAAATGCTGGCAGCCGAAGGCGTCAATATCATCCTGAATGATAAGACTGATACTGAGCTGGAAAAAGCTGCAGAAGAAGTTCGCGCCCAGGCAACAGGCCGTGCAGCGGTGCTCGCTGTAACAGCAGACCTGACTAGGTTCGATGAAGTGCAGCGACTAGCGGCTCAGGCACAAGAGAAATTCGGCGGCGCTGACATCGTCGTGAACAGTGCCGGGATTCGGGGAGCTGCCGGCGATTTCCTGACACTCAGCGACGAAGACTGGTATCATACCATCGATACCGATCTAATGGGAGCCGTACGGGTTTGCCGGGCATTTATCCCGCAGCTGCAGGCAAAAGGCTGGGGCCGGATCGTACTGATCGCTTCTGAAAATGCCTTGCAACCCTACGAAGAAGAGAGCCCCTACAATGCCTGCAAAGCCGGTATCATCAACCTGACCAAGTGCATCTCCAAGGCTTATTCGCCTCAGGGAATCATGATCAATAGCGTGTCACCCGCATATGTGGCTACCCCCATGACCGACGCTATGATGAAGGAACTGGCCGAAAAGCGAAACTTCTCTGAAGACGAAGCCATCTCCTGGTTTTTGAAGAACAAGCGCGAAAACATTGTGGTCGACCGGCGGGGCAAAGCCAGTGAAGTAGCAGCTGTTATTGCGTTTCTGTGTTCCGAACACGCCAGCTATATTACCGGCAGCAATTACCGTGTAGATGGCGGCTCGGTGGCAACTGCCTTCGGCTAAGCAGGCCAAATTTATACTTTACAAACGATAGCTTATGGCGGAAGCAAACACAGTGAAGAAATGGGGAAGCAAGGGTGACGCGTTCGTGTTCCTGCATTACTTCGGCGGATCAGCCCTGAGCTGGCAATGGGTGGCGGAAAATCTCTCCGAAGATTACCGCTGCATTGTCTTAAACCTTCCGGGATTTGGGGATATCCCTGCACTTAAGTCTCCATCTATACAGGCCTTTGCAGATTTTGTTCGGGAAGAGCTCGGTAAGCTGAAAGTCGAAAACTATACATTGATCGGCCACTCCATGGGCTGTAAGATTGCCTTACAGGTAGCAGCCGATGCGACAAAAGGAGCAGTCCGCCAGCTGATTCTGGTAGCCCCTTCCCCGCCCACGATCGAGCCCATGCCTGAAAAAGAAAAAGAACGCATGCTCCGCCACCCCGACCGGAAAGAAGCAGAAACAAGTATAGCGAATGCCACCAGACACCGACTGACCAAAGCGCAACACGACCTGGCTTTGGAAACGCAAATGACCACTGACCCTCGCACCTGGCGCTGGTGGCTGTTAGAGGGCATGGCCCACTCCATTGCCGATAACCTGAAGCAACTCCGCGTGCCCATCACTATACTTGCTTCTGAAGACGATCCGGTTATACCTCCTGAGGTGGTTCAGAAAGAAGTGCTGCCGGTATTAAAAGAGGCCACTCTGATCACAACCCGGCAGGTAGGTCACCTCATCCCGCTAGAAGTACCGGACTGGGTGGCAGCGCAGATCCGACGTATAGTAGCTTCCGGAAAACAGGACACGAAACCAGCACTCTCCTACTGGCATGTCTGGACAGATGATAAAGGCATAAGCCGGCAGACGCACTGCGAGCTGACAGACTTCATAAATGAAAGTATAGGCGGGGGCGCCGATCCGCAATGGAACAACCACCTGCTTGCTTCCGGTGCGAAGATCCTGTTCACGCAGCTGCCTGTGGGTTGGGTAGGTACCTGGCATGAAAATCCAAAACCGCAATGGATCGTGACTTTGTCCGGTCGGTGGTTTGTCGAAACAATGGACGGGCAGCGGGTGGAAATGGGACCAAGGGAAGTTTCGTTTGGCGGCGACCAGAACACAAAACCCGATGCTAAAGATCATAAGGGCCATTTATCCGGAACTATAGGCGAGCAGCCGGCCAAGCTGATGTTGATACAGCTGACAGACGCTAAATGGGTAGGTGCAAAACCCGGCGACTTCGCTTAAAACACATAGAAGCAACACATGAAATCACCGGCAACATTCTGGGTTTATGTCGGGACCTATGCGGATGCTGGCGAGGAGAGCATCTTACTTTACGAGCTGAACACCGGAACAGGTGAGCTGACCCTCGTAAAGGGCTTTATCGGCGGCAAAAAGCCTTCTTACATGACCTTCGACAAAGACCGCCAATTTCTGTATGCTATAAACGAGCAGGAAAATTACCTCGGTAGGAAAAGCGGAGCTGTAAGCTCCTTTGCAGTGGATCAACAGACTGGCTATCTGCACCTGTTAAACAGGGTTCCATCTCAGGGGAGTCTGCCTGTGTACATAACCCTGGGACAGGAAGAAAAGACCGTTCTGGTAGCCAACTTTTCTTCCGGGAATATAGCCGTTTTGCCTGTGCTGGCAGACGGGCGCTTAGCAGAAACAACTGACCTGCTACAGCATAAAGGTGAAGGCCCAGATAAAGAACGACAGCAAACTCCACATGTGCACTGCATCATGCTCAGCCCTGACAAGCGCTTTGTATTTGCGGTGGATTTAGGCACAGATAAAGTCATGCGCTACCATCCGGATACCCAGCAGGGGAAATTAGTGCCAACCAATCCGGCCGTTGCGTTCGTTGCCTCAGCAGGCACAGGCCCAAGACACATGCGTTTTCACCCGAATGGGCGCTTTTCCTACCTGATACATGAGTTAAAATCAATCATTTCGGTACTCTCCTATGACAAACAGCAAGGTACTTTCACTGAGACACAAACGATAGCCACCATTCCTGAAAGCTATAGGGCTGAAAATAAGTGCAGCGGCATTAAAGTATCACCGGATGGCAAGTTCCT
Organism: Pontibacter sp. HJ8; assembly: GCF_054824225.1. Classification (NCBI taxonomy): domain Bacteria; kingdom Pseudomonadati; phylum Bacteroidota; class Cytophagia; order Cytophagales; family Hymenobacteraceae; genus Pontibacter; species Pontibacter sp. HJ8. The sequence goes on along the minus strand of NZ_JSYF01000042.1, from coordinate 20,949 downwards.
ATACGGCTCTAATCGAGGGCATAACAGTATAGTGGCGTATGCGATAAATGAGAGCAGCGGTCTATTGACGCTGGTAGAGCATGTGCCGTCGGGTGGCGACTGGCCCCGGGAGTTTGCCCTGGCACCTACGGGGGAATTCTTACTCGTCGCCAATCAGAAGTCTGATACCATCATTTCTTTTAAAATAGATAAACCGACAGGCAGATTATCACCGACAGGATACCAGGCGCAAGTGGAAAAACCCGTTTTTCTGGAGGTGGTGCCGATATCCGGGCAAAGTTAATCCAACTGATCCATTAGTATTCGGCAACTTCATTGGAAGAGCGGCTCTCGGTAAAACAGCCCCGGCCAGCGAAAGGCTATTTCAAAAAGCTTCATTTTTCTGGCAGTCAGAAAGGCTAGCTGCCAGTTCCAGCTCAAGAGTGCGTTTGCAGGTAGGCGGCTGTATAAGGATGTTCGGAGGCGACGCCTTCTTTCATGATGTGCATCACGCACCAGCCACTGGCTTTCAGATGATCGGAGATGTATAACTGTGCTTATGTCCTGTTGTCGGGCGGTAGCAGGTATAGCGCAAGGTCGTGCACGGCAGCGAGCAGCAGGTTGACATAAGTGTTCTTAAACTTGCCTCTTTTGTAAATTAAGTTGTGTCTGTTAGATGAATGTTAGATGGATGCGCTGTAAAATCGTTATGAAAGAATGTATCATTTAGAGCGCCAACACATCTAATCAACAGAATCATACTTGCAAAACTATGAGGCAACCAACAGAACTTGAAAATGCGGCGCTATCCAGCTTGGAAAGGCACCTGCTGCACATACTGTCAACTAAGCAGGTCTAGACTAGTCATGGCAACCCCATTGTCTGATTACGGCTTAATCGGGAATGCACGGGCGGCTGCCCTTGTCAGTGTAACCGGTGCCATAGAGTGGTGCTGCCTGCCTCAATTTGATTCGCCCAGTATTTTTGCCGCCATTCTGGATCAGGATCACGGTGGCTTTTTCTTTATTCGCCCTGCCGGATTCTATACCTCCAGCCAGCGATATCTTCCCGATACCAATGTGCTGGAAACACTATTTGAAACATCAGAAGGAAAGGCACGGCTGCTAGATGCCTTTACGGCACAGACCGAAGAGGATAAAAGCCAATCCCTCTTCCCGGACCACGAGCTGCTGCGCGTGGTGGAAGTCATTTCCGGAACTGTGAAATTCAAGATGGAATATGCCCCCCGAACGTTCTATGGCAAAAACACGCCTCGCCTGAAGGACCGGAACAGACTAGGCATCCACTTCGCCTGGAAAGAGAACATTTATACCTTACTGAGCACTTTACCTCCCGAAGACCTCAGGGTGCATGAGAGTGCTGCCACTTCCGAGTTTAGCTTGAAGGCAGGCTGTCAAATTATCTTCTCGCTTAGTTATTCCAGCCAAAGTCCTGCCGTATTGCCCGAGCTGCATAAAACTGGCTTCAGCAGGATGAAGCAGACGATACGTTTTTGGCAAAACTGGAGCAGCAGGTGCAATTACACAGGGCTTTATCATGAGGAAGTAAAACGAAGCGTGCTCGCCCTGAAACTGCTGTCCCACGCTCCGTCTGGTGCCATCATCGCCGCCCCTACCACATCTTTACCAGAACAAGTGGAGGGCGAGCGCAACTGGGATTACCGCTACTGCTGGCTCCGCGATGCCTCCTTTACAGTAAGAGTGCTGATTAAGTTGGGCTATACCGAGGAGGCCCATGCCTATATGAACTGGATACTGCACGCCACCCGTCTCACCAGGCCGGAGATGCAAGTGGTTTACTCGGTATTCGGCCACTCCTCCCTTAAAGAGCAGACCCTGGACTGGCTCAGCGGTTACCAAAACTCACTACCAGTGCGAATCGGAAACGGGGCTGACACGCAGTTCCAGATCGATGTGTATGGGGAAGTGCTGGACGCTATATACGCATATGCACCGCTCGTAAAATCCTTCGACTACGACAGCCGGAAATTCCTGCTGGGCCTTGGTCAAATCATCTGCCGTCTCTGGAACAAACCCGACAATGGAATCTGGGAAGTACGGTCTGGCCTGGTACACCACACCCACTCCAAGGTAATGGCGTGGGTAGGTCTGGACCGTCTGGTAAAACTGGCACAAAGGTATAACTGGCACAAAGCGCCGGTACAAGAGTTTAGCCAGACGGCGGCCCGGATAAAGGAGGCGGTGGAGCAATTTGGTTACAACCCGGAGCTGGAAACTTATACAAGAGAATTCGGCGGAAAAGAAGTAGATGCCAGCCTGCTGACGCTGCCGCTGGTAGGCTTCTGTGAAGCTACTGCCCCAAGAATGCGCGCTACTACCTCCACCATCTGCCAGCAACTCCTGAAGAACAACCTGCTCTACCGCTACCGGGACGTGGCAGATGGCTTACAGGGCGGAGAAGGCTCCTTTGGCATCTGTAGCTTCTGGCTGGTGGAAGTCCTGGCCAAGGCTGGTGAACTGGAAAAAGCAAAGGAGCTGTTTGATACGATGCTCCACCATGCCAGTCCAACCGGACTACTGTCTGAAGAAATCGATCCGGATACCGGTGAGCTGCTCGGGAATTACCCTCAGGGTTTTACGCACATCGGGTTGATCAATGCGGCGATTTCTATCAATGAGGTATACCAGCAGCAAAACATACAGTCTTATGAACATAAGTAATCTTCTTCTGTGGGGCTTTGCCGCTACGCTCATTCTTACAATGCTGATGGCAGCGTCACGTCCGCTGGGCCTGACACGCATGGACCTGCCCTTTCTGTTGGGCACACTGTTTACTTCGAATCGTAACAAGGCCCCTTTGTTTGGCTTTGCCGCGCACCTGGTAATGGGCTGGCTTTTTGCCCTTCTCTATGGCACCGCCTTCGAGCAGAGCGGCTTGAGCACCTGGTGGTTTGGTATGGCAATCGGGTTCGTGCATGGTGGCTTTATCCTGAGCGTTGGGCTGCCGTTATTCACCTCTTTGCACCCCAGGATAGCGAATCCCTACCAGGGGCCTACCCCTACCCGGCAACTGGAGCCACCTGGCTTCCTGGCCCTGAACTATGGCCGCGGCACCCCGCTGGTTTCAATACTGGCGCATCTGGTATATGGCGGCGTGCTGGGTATGTTCTATACAGTATAACTAATTAACTAGTAGTATAAAATGAGCTGTATGCTATTAATAGGAGCTTTCGCTCAGACCGCACTAAGGGTACACGTATAGCTTGCGTAAGGAGGAAGAACAAGTACTTTTGCTTTCCGATCTTAGTTCCTATACCTTATCACCTATACTTCTCAATAAACTAATTTTCCTTTTGATTTGCGAGTCGGCAAAAGGAGACTCTTTAGCTAGACTGGGCAGCAGTTGCCATACTTGCTCAGCTGCTTATAAAAAGGTCGTTTGCTGAGACGGTGGTGAGTGGGAAGTGGTTTGGTGCTGGTTTGGGGAGTGTTTGCTGCTTCGGGGCGGCACTTGAGAAGAACTTAGCTTTTTGTAGGCTCAACTATATGCCAGCCGGGGTATAACGCTAGTCTACACGAACGTAATCGGGTAAACCACACCTAGCATAGCCGGCAGCCGCTTAACCGGCTATCCTTGCAAGAGCGGTACTAAATGATCTAATACAACCGACTTAAAACAGCCTCTTCCTATCAGCCAAATACCCGTTTGCCTTCCAACAGTAACCACATCAAAGACTGAGTTGAGAGATGGTCTTTGTGCCTTTTAATTCAGCTGTAAAATTGGGAAGAAAATGAACAAATAGCTTTTATGGCCTAGAGCAGCACCAACTCAACTTGCTGGTCAACCTCATGCAACCTAACACATGATTCTTTCTTCAAGCAAACCTTTGAGAACACAAAGTTTTGCTCCCTCATGCTAAAGGTCTTTTTACTAAATTAATTCTTGTTGTATTGAAAACATTCTATATACTTACAGAATAATCTCATCCTTCTAGTATATGCTCCTCTACCGAAGCCAAAATATTGATTTGATCTATGATGTTGCCTATGCAACTTTGCTTGTAGAGTGGCCCAGCAAGCAAGAGCCTTCCTTGCTGGAGGTAAGGCAAGGTTTACAAGTACTTGTGAATTATGCGAGGAATTATAGCGTCAACAACCTGTTGCTTGATTCCAGCGACTTTATTTTCAACCTGGAGCAGGTCAACTACCAGATCATTTTATCCCAGTTTCTACGTGCTTTACAGTCTACTTATATTAAACGAGTAGCCCGCATCAAAACTTCAGACCCGGAAAGGGAGCAGTTGATCCTAAAACTTTCAGAAACCTTGGAGCCAGAAATAACCCTGCAGAACTTCAAAGACAAGGCAGGGGCATTTGAATGGTTGAACACCGAAAACCACGCTGCAACAGAGGCTAGCTATCTACTAGCTGCAGCTGTGAATGAAGTTGTATCTCCGGTGTTGTGGTCCCGGAACCTCTAGGCACCATCGACCTGCGAGAGGGATCACACCCACCAGGGAACACTTATGTACCCCAACACCGGTGAAAAACCTACTAAGCCATACCTGTACAAGCTACAGGTCCTGGTAGGAGAAGAAAAGGTTGTCAGCTTCAGACTGTCGGAAATAGCCGCCAATGTGTTTGTATGGCCATACTGGGCAGTGGCGGCGCACAACTGTTTAAGTGCTTTGAGCGTGTGCAAGAAGCGTTATGGTCAAACAACTCTTTACTTAAAGCTATACCTTGTAACGGCTATCCGGTTCAGTTTATACAACTCCACTGATTATTTTGGAGTGCACGGCTAAGGTATAGCCAGGGTTCCTGATACTACCGTTGTCGCCATTTGCTGCTCAGGTACCTCCTAACAGGAATATCATACACCACCATCACAACATAGGCTACGCCAACCAATAAAACTGTTCCTATGGATACGATAAGGTACAGCTCGTTTGCTTCGGGCTTGTGGCTTGTGAAATAGTTGCCAAACATCCAGATAACGGCGTAGTGGGTCATGTACAGGGGATAAGAAATATTCCCGGAGAACACACAGAGTTTTTTCAACCCCGGCGATAAGCTGGAGCCGGCTCCCAAGGCAACCAATAATGGGAAATAGAACAGGACAACCATAGTCTCTGCCACCCAATTCCATTTAAAATAGGGCATAACGAAGGCCAGCGACAGTAAGATAGCCAGACCGATGAACCCGAGATTGTTTTTGATAATCCAGTTAGAACGGTAGATCAACAGCCCGGCTGAGAAGGAATAGAAGATACGAGCACCGCCATCCCAGAAGTTCTCTCCTGACCAGCCCCCCAGCAGGTTACCGGCGCGATAACTAACAAAGCAAAGAGTAACCGCTGCCAGTATGGTCAGCACAGTCAAATAGCGGCGGGAGAGCCTGTAGAGGATAAGGGCATACACAATATTGGCGACGTATTCCCAGAACAAGGACCACGAAGGGGCATTGAGACCGAACAGGTTAAAAGCACGCTCTTCCATCACCGGATAGGGAATGAGAAAGGCGGAGCAGAGAAACACCAGGATCAGTTTGCCCGTGCCATACGCTCCTGTATAGGCGGCGAACGGATCAAAGAGAAAAGCCAGCAAGCCCAATACTGCGCCTAAAATAACCAGGGGGTGCAGCCGTATCAGCCTTGCTTTAAAGAAGTCCATAAGCCCCATCTTCCCGATGCGGTCATCATACGCGTACCCGATGACAAACCCGGACAAGCAGAAAAAGAAATCCACGGCTAAGAAGCCATGTCCGATGAAAATCTTGCCGGAGTCCGGCGGGTGAACCCACTCCATAAAATGGAAAATCACTACAGCCAAAGCCGCTACCCCCCTTAACCCATCGAGGATCACAATGTGCTGTTTGGTGTTTAGAGTGCCCGGGATGACTTCAAGATAGTCCGCGTTTACTTTAAGCTTATTCATTGATTCTGGTAAGAGTGAACTGCAAGCAGCAACGCCCGTAAGGGCTCTTTGCCATAGCATCTGATGGATAAAGCCGTAATATATTAAGTTTATCGCATTTACACGCAGACTAATCCGGAGAATGTTGTTTCCGCTATACCTTAATACCTAAGCTGTTATTCTTGCTTAACTTTAAGCAGCCTTACCGGCTATCTCCTACATCCGTCATTACAACAAACACGCTATATTACTACTAACAAGAACTTTACCTGTCAGCTACCATCTCAAAACAACTGCCCACAGCCATTCAATCCTTGTGGATAAAGTTTGCTATTTCGATCCCTGGTCCACTCGATAACATCTTAGTTAATGTTGAGAGTTTTGTGCTGCACTGTCTCTTTTAAAATAGGTTGACACAAATTTGAGCAAGACGAAGGGAGAAGAATTAAAAGAACCTATCCTTACCGGGTACTTCTGCGGCGGGCTGAGTTACAGTATCTGATAATGGAATGCACCGGAGGCAGAGGAAATAAGGAATGTGTTTTTCTCGAGTGCCGGCAACGGCAGGAAAAAAGACAATGACCACCAGAAGCATAGTTCGGTCTAGATTGTTAACTTACGCGTCCCTTAAAACACTCCCATGACACCAATGTTTAAAGCACTCTGGCAGAAAGCCACCCTTACAGCGGTTGCTGTTACAACCGTAACCTTTGCCAGCTATGGACAAGCACCCAAAATAGAGGCAGACATACAGAACATCATGCAAGCGTATGACGTGGTAGGCCTGTCGGTTGCCGTAGTGAAGAAGGATAATATTATCTACGCCAACTCCTTCGGATTAAAGGATGCCGAGAGCCAGACGCCGCTTACCAACAACGACCTCTTCAGGATTGCTTCCATCTCCAAGTCCTTTACGGCTACCTCCCTCCAGCAACTTGCTGAGGCCGGTAAGCTTTCTTTGAATGATGATGTCAGTAACCTGGTAGGCTTTAAGGTGCGGAATCCCAACTACCCGGAGAAAGTCATTACGCTACGCATGTTGCTCTCCCATACCTCCAGCATAAACGACAGCCAGGGCTACTTCACACTCGATACCATCGACCCTGCCAAAAATCCGGATTGGGCGATGTGCTATAACAACTACGAGCCGGGTACACGCTACGAATACTGCAACCTCAATTTCAACATGGGCGGAACCATCCTGGAAAAGTTATCCGGTGAGCGTTTCGACCAGTACGTGAAGCACCACATCCTCGACCCCTTGGGGCTATACGGAGGCTACAATGTGGATTCTCTGGATGCCAGCCGCTTCGTTACACTTTATGCCTATAACCCTGACTCCAGCAGTTTCTCCCCGTCACTCTCGGCCTATGCCCCGCGCCGGCAGGAAATAAGAAGCTACGTAATGGGGTATAGCACGCCCATTTTCTCGCCCACCGGCGGCATGAAAATCTCGGCTACCGACCTGGCAAAGTATATGGCCATGCACCTGAACAAGGGCACGTATAAAGGCACCAGGATTATATCGAAGAAGAGCGCAAAGCAAATGCAAAAAAAGGTTGCCGATAATGGCTACGGCCTGGCGCTAACGACTACAGACAAGCTTATACCCGGCGTCAAACTGACAGGCCACACCGGTAGTGCCTACGGGCTCTACAGCGCCATGTTCTTCCAGCCAAAAGAGAAGTACGGGTTTGTAGTGATCACCAACGGATGCAGCGCCCCTGAAAGCGATGAGTACAACAAGGCACTGGCAGCCGCCATCAACAGCCTCTACCAAAACTTAATTAAAGAATAAGATTTAAGTATAGACTTTATAAGGATCAGGTTTTAGCTTATACCTATCTTGATCAGGTATAGCGACTAAATCCCTGTAGCGATAGTTCAATGGTTTTATCCTTCGGTCTACCTGAAAGCCTCTTAGATCGTACTGAGAGGCTTCTTTTTTCCCTTGGTGCCTAATCACTGCTCTTCTTCTTAATTCTATGCTATGAGGCAAAACCAATAAGTATACATCCTACTGAAATAGGTCGGTTGTTCGTTGTTCAAGTTCTTCAGGAAAGGCAACTTCTTTTATCCAATGACAATGGTACCAGCAGGTTCCTATTCATACCAAAACTTGCTCGTATACCTGGTAGATACATATGTCCTGAAGTCCTCCCAGAAGTTTTCAGGTAGGTGACCGGCCATACGCCGCAGATCTATAAGATCAAGTTCTCTTGAATTGATTAAAGCTGAGGCCGTTATTATATACTTAATCCCCATGCGCGATAAAGATCATTTTCCCATACTTGGCATACAGGAGTTTCAGCCGGACCTGCAGGCGGAAGCGAACCTGCAGTACCACGAGTTACATGGGGAAAACCATATTGAAAAGCCCCACAAACATGACTTCTTTATTTTGCTTTTGATTGAGAAAGGAAGCGGCACCCATACGATCGACTTTCAGGATTACCAGGTGTCGGATTACCAGCTGCACTTGCTGCTCCCGGGTCAGGTGCACCGCTGGTTGCTGGACAAAACCACCCTGGCCTACCAACTGATGATCAGCCGGCCTTTATTTGAGACCTTCTCTGCCTCTCTGGAGTTTTCCTTTATACTTTACCAAAAGTACCCTGTACTCAGCCTCTCCCCGCAGACCTTTCGGCAGCTGCAGTATGAATTTCAACATATCCGCGATGAGCTAAGAATAAAGCCCATTCACTGGAGCATCATCCACCTGAGATGCCAGCTGGTTGCCCGTCTCATCGGCCGCGAAGCCGAAAGCAGGTATGAGGAACTGACAGTGTACCGTGCGGCGCCTGCCTTGCTGAAATACCACAACCTGGTGGATGAATACTTTAAAGAGCACAAGACAGTGGCCTTTTATGCCGACCAGCTGCATATATCGGCAAATTACCTGAATATACTTTGCAGAAAACACCTGCAGGTTTCTGCTATGTACCTCATCCAGAATCGCATCACCCTGGAAGCCAAGCGACTCCTGCAGGCTTCTGAAATGTCGGTGAAGGAAATTGCTTTTGAACTTGGCTTTAGCGATCTGGCTTATTTCTCTAACTTCTTTAAGGGACAAACAGGCTTTTCACCGCGTTCCTTCCGACATCAGTTATAAAATTCACAAGTTTTGGCAGGAATCCTGCATCTGTCTGCAGCATGAAAACGACTACCTTTGTAATTATAAAAGGTAGAAACATGGCTCCTCAACTTATCACACGCAAAGACTTTATCCTCAATTCCTCGATGTTGCTTGCCGGCAGCAGCCTGATGTCGTGCAGCAGTATACTTGCCGCAGATCAGTCACAGAGTCCTGAGCAGACCCAAGAAACCACAACCGGCAAGGCCTTAACCCTCAAAAACGTAAGGCTCGAAAGCGGATTTGAGTACGAAGAAGGAGAAGTGATCGGCACTAAGACCGAACTCTTCACCATAGAGATAAACGAAGGAAAGATCAAAGCTATCCTGCCCAACAACCCCGGCGCCAAGGGCACGGATGCCAGGGGACACTTGCTGCTCCCTGCCTTTAAGGACATGCACATCCACCTCGACAAAACCTTTTATGGAGGCCCGTGGCAGGCCCGCCGCAAAAAGAACCGGACTGTGCAGGATATGGTCGCTTATGAGCAGCAGGTCCTCCCGGAGATGCTTAAAACCTCTACGGAGCGGGCCGGCAAACTCATCGAGTTGTTGCAGTCGAAGGGTTCCAATTTTGCCAGGAGCCACGTCAACATAGAGCCTACTTCCAAGCTCGATTCCCTGAAAAATCTGCAGAAAGCCCTGGAAAACAAAAAGGATAGCTTTGCTGCAGAACTGGTCGCCTTTCCGCAACATGGCATCTTCCGTTCCAATTCGCAGGCGCTGATGAAAGAAGCCGCCACGATGGGCATCGACTATATCGGTGGCCTGGATCCGCATACCATCGACGGTAACCTGGAGAAAAGTATGGATTTTATGGTGCAACTGGCGCTGGACTACAACAAAGGAATCGACATACACCTGCACGAGGGTGGCGAGCCCGGGCTCAGGACCGTGGAGTACCTGATCGACCGGGTCAATGAAAACCCTGCTCTGAAAGGAAAAACCTTCATCAGCCACAGCTTTGTACTTGCCAGGCTAGAGAAGCCAAAACTGGAAGAAGTAGCTGAAAAACTGGCCGCTGCTAAAATCGGTATTATCTCCACCATTCCCTTTGGAAGCATGATCATGCCCATTCCGATGCTTTACAGGTATGGCGTCGACGTGCGCACCGGCAACGATTCCATCATCGACCACTGGAATACCTTTGGTTCGGGCAGCGTGTTGCAGAAGGCCAACCTGATGGCGCAGCTATATGGCTACTCCACCGAGTTCGAACTCTCCCGCTGTCTGCGATTGGCTACGCATAACGTACTGCCGCTGGACGATGAGGGCAAACGGCAATGGCCGCTGGTGGGCGACACAGCCGACCTCGTGCTGGTGGATGCCAGTTGTTCTGCGGAAGCCGTTTCCCGGATCTCGCCTGTTACATCCCTCATCCACCAGGGAAAAGTTGTTTTCCAAAAGACTGTCGTATGAATACGTTCCTCCTGATGCTGTCCTTTTTACTTTTTACCTCTTGTCAGACAGATACTACCATGCACATCCAAACAGCAGACAATACCATCCTTAAAGCCGTTGTAACCAAAAACCTGAATGTGGTAGCAAAGGCCCTGAAAAATGGTGCCGATGTCAATGCGATTGACCACCAGAAAAGGTCTCTGCTGCTCCTGGCCACACAGAACAACGACCTGAAAATGGCGCAGCTCCTGGTGGCAAAGGGCGCTGACGTAAACCAACAGGATATTATCAAAGACAGTCCCTTCCTTTACGCCGGCGCCGCAGGGCAGACCCAATTCGTGAAGCTATACCTGGAGCACGGTGCCCGCTTTGACGTGTTTAACCGCTACAACGGCAGCGCCCTGATCCCGGCCTGCGAACGCGGCCACCTGGAAGTAGTGAAACTGTTGGCCAATACCGAAGGATTCCCGATTGACCATGTCAACCGCCTGGGCTGGACAGCTTTGATGGAGGCTGTTGTGTTGGGAAACGGCAGCAGGACTTATGTAGAAGTGGTACAAATGCTGGTAGATGCCGGCTGCAACATCCATATTCCGGACAATGACGGCGTGACGGCACTGCAGCATGCCAAAGAAATGGGCTTTACCGAGATTGCCAAGGTGCTGGAAAAAGCCACCTTGGGAAAGTAAGACAGCGTATCATAATCTGCCCGCGACCTGGCCCCGCATTTTCTTATTTATCTGATCGCCCGATCACCTTTTCTTGGAAAACGCCTCTCCGACCAAGCGCAACCTGGTGCTTGATTTCAGGGCTCCTTATCAATATTTAAAATACAGGGATGAGCAAACCGTTTATTATCCGGAAGCTCACCTTCGGATTTTACCAGAATTATAATCCAATCAGTGAGTGCGGCAAAATAATCATGCCCAGATGTTTCGCTAAGAATATGTAAACTATTTTACTATTTATGCAACAAACTTCGTTACACTTGTGATACCTTTGCATAAGTTTAAGTCACTCTATGAAGCTGATTCGCCAACTGATCCTACTTGTCCTGACCTTTGTGGTGCTAGTCTCCTCGACCGGTATCTCAGTGGGCATGCACTTGTGTGGGGGTGAGTTAGCGGATCTTTCCTTTTTCGGAGCCAAGGCAGATTGCCCGATGGAACAGCAGCAACAAAAGCTCCCGGCCTGCCATAACGAGCCTGCCTCAGACGATGCTGCTTCCGACTGCTGCGATGATCACACGCTCATCCTGGAGCAAGCTGATGCCGCCTCAGATTCCAACGCACAACTGCTTTCCAAAGCCTTAGACCTAAAGTTTGTAGCTGCTTTTAAAGTGGTTATACTTCAGTTGTTTGCTCCTGAGGCAGAACGAGCTTCTACTTACGCGCTTTATACCTCTCCCCCGATTACCCGCGACATCCCGGTGCTGTTGCAATCCTTCCTAATTTGATCTTACAGTTTGATGATGCCATAATTTGACTGGCGAAGCTGTGTCTTTCATACAGATACGAGCTGATCAGTTCATACCTATACCCTGGCGTCGTGCTATACCTGCTGCTTTTCTGTAGCTCTTATTTCCTGTTAAGGTTAATCTAGATTTTCATGATTGCGAAATTAATTTCTCTATCGCTCCGTAACCGGTATATCGTCCTGCTCATCTCTGCGGCGCTATTTGGATGGGGCCTGTATTCAGTGCAGACAAACAAGGTGGATGCCATCCCGGATTTGTCTGAAAACCAGGTGATCGTTTTTACCGAATGGATGGGCCGCAGCCCGCAGATCATCGAAGACCAGATCACTTACCCGCTCGTGACCAATCTGCAGGGCTTGCCCGAAGTGAAGTATGTGCGTGGCAGCTCCATGTTTGGCATGAGTTTTATCTATGTCATTTTTGAAGACGAGACGGATGTGTACTGGGCCAGGACCCGCGTGCTGGAACGCCTCAACTCCGTCGGCAACATGCTGCCCGAAGGCGTCACCCCTACGCTTGGTCCAGACGGAACGGGTGTAGGCCACATCCTCTGGTATACCCTGGACGCTTCGGGCATGGACCTGGGCGAGCAGCGCGCGCTGCAGGACTGGTACGTGAAATTCGCGCTCCAGAATGTGAAAGGCGTGAGCGAAGTCGCTTCCTTCGGTGGTTTCCAGAAACAATACCAGATCACGCTCGATCCCAACAAACTCACCTATTATAAGCTCTCCGTCCCGCAGGTGATCCAGTCCATTCGGTCGAATAACAACGAGGCAGGCGGCCGCAAATTTGAGCTTTCCGACATCGGCTACATCATCAAAACCACCGGTTATCTGCAGTCGGCGGAAGAAATCCAGAACATCGCCGTCACCACCACGAATTCGATTCCTGTGCGGGTGCGTGATGTAGCTTCGGTGCAGATGACGGGCGAAAGCCGCCTGGGTATTTTCGACCTGAACGGCGAGGGCGAAGCTGTGGGTGGTATTGTGGTGATGCGCTACGGCGAGAATGCCGAAGAGGTAATCAAAAATGTCAAAGCCAAGATGGAGGAGGTTACGAAGGGTTTGCCGGAAGGTGTGAAGTTCAACATCGTCTACGACCGCAGCGGCCTGATCAACGAATCGGTAGACTCCATAAAGAAGACATTGATCGAAGAAATGCTGGTCGCCTCCGTTATCGTGTTCCTGTTCCTGTTTCACTGGCGCAGCGCCCTGGTCATCCTGATTCAGTTGCCGCTCTCGGTGGCCATTGGCTTTATACTTCTCAATGCTTTCGGTATCTCCTCCAACATCATGTCGCTGACCGGTATTGCCCTTTCTATCAGTGTGATAGTGGATGATGCGATTGTGATGGTAGAGAATGCCTACCGGCATCTGGCAGACGCTCAGAAAGGCAAAGAATGGATGGAGGAAGAAGAGTAAGTGTGAGTGGTTGCCAAATCAAAACGCACTCACACAGTCACTCATTCAAAATTGAATCAACATGAAATTATCAAAAGAAGATAGAATCCGGATCATCGAGAAGGCGGCCAAGCAGGTGGGGCCAAGCGTGTTCTGGAGTACCGTGATCGTGATCACCTCCTTTCTGCCGGTATTCCTGCTCACCGGCCAGGAAGGCAAGCTGTTCGGCCCGCTGGCCTGGACCAAAACCTTTATCCTTATCGTGGACGCCATCGTGGCCATCACGCTTACGCCTGTGCTCATCTCCTTTTTCCTGAAAGGGAAGTTTAAGGATGAAAACGCCAACCCGATCAACAGGGCGCTGGAACGGGTGTATGGACCGTTGCTGAAGTGGTGCCTGAAGTGGCGTAAGACAACTATAGGCGTGAATATCCTGGCGCTGCTGGTTGCTATACCTATGCTCTTCAGCCTGGGCACTGAGTTTATGCCACCGCTCGATGAGGGCTCTATCCTGTTCATGCCGGTCACGCTGCCGGATATTTCCAATGCCGAAGCCAAACGCATCCTGCAGGTACAGGACAAGATCATCAAGTCGGTGCCCGAAGTGGAAAGTGTGTTGGGCAAAGCAGGCCGCGCCAGCACCGCCACCGACAATTCCCCGATCAGTATGATCGAAACGATCATTATGCTGAAACCGCAGTCGGAATGGCGCGAAGTCATCACCAAACAGGATATCATCCGCGAACTCGACACCAAGCTACAGATACCAGGTGTGGTGAACGGGTGGACCATGCCCATCATTAACCGCATCAACATGCTGGCTACCGGCATCCGTACTGATGTGGGGGTGAAAGTGTATGGCCAGAACCTGGACTCCATTGCATCGGTTTCTGAGCGAGTCCGAGGTGCTTTGCGCGATGTACAGGGTGTAAACGACCTGTACGTAGAGCCGGTCACGGGCGGCAAGTACCTGGAGATCGACATCAACCGCGAGGCGCTCAGCCGCTATGGCCTGACTGTGGATGATGTAAACATGATCGTGGAGTCGGCTTTGGGCGGTACTTCCATTGGCAATACCATCGAAGGGCGCCAGCGCTTTGCCATCAACGTACGCCTGGCGCAGGAATACCGCAACAGCGTCGAGCGCATTCAGCGCATCCCGATCCAGACGGCTTCGGCCGGCACCGTTCCCCTTTCGTCGGTAGCCAACGTACGTTTTGCTGAAGGACCTCCGATGATCACGTCAGAAAATGCGCAGCTGCGAGGTGCCGTGCTCTTTAATGTGCGTGACCGCGACCTGGGCAGCACCGTGCAGGAGGCGATGGAAAAGATCGGCAACGAAGTGACGGGCCTGCCGAACGGCTATTACCTGGAATGGAGCGGCCAGTGGGAAAACCAGGTGCGCGCCACACAGACGCTCCAACTCATCATTCCGCTGGTGGTCCTCATCATCTTCTTTATCTTATACTTCTCCTTCAACTCTTTAAAAGAAGCTTTCTTCAGCCTGATCACGATCCCGTTTGCCCTGATCGGGGGTGTGTTCATCGTCTACTTTTATGGGGTGAATTTGTCGGTAGCGGTAGCGGTGGGCTTTATTGCGCTGTTCGGTATGGCCATCGAAACTGGTATGCTGATGGTGGTATACCTCAACGAGGCAATGAAAGAACTGGTGGACACCAAAGGAAACACCAACGAAACCATTACCAAACAAGACATCCGCGACTATGTGTTCAAAGGCGCTGTGAAACGACTACGACCCAAGATCATGACGGTATCCGTATCGCTATTCGGCCTGATCCCGGTGCTCTGGGCAACAGGTGTAGGTACGGACGTGATGCTACCCATTGTGCTTCCGCTGATCGGGGGCGTCTTTACCTCTTCGATCCACATTCTGCTGGTAACCCCGGTGGTGTTTGAGATGATGAAAGAGTACGAATTGAAGAAACACGGCAAACTGGATATCTACAATGTTAAGCATTAAGAAAATAAATTCGTTGTTTGTGATGGTACTGCTGGCTGCAGTTCCGGCGCTGGCCCAGCAAACCCACACGATGAACCTGGACAGTGTATTGCAGCGGATCAGCAACAACAACCCGATGCTGCAGCAGTACGACTACCGCACCAAAGCCATGGACGCTTACGCCGAAGGGGCTAAAAGCTGGATGGCACCGATGGTGGGCGGGGGCATATTTATGGCTCCATATCCCGGCGCACGGGTCATGGAAGATGGTGATAAAGGCTCCTGGATGTTCTCGGCAGAACAGAGTATACCAAACCCGGTGAAGCTGCGCGCCAAGGAGAAATACATGAAATCAAAAGCAGGCGTTGAGCAGGCGGCGAAAAATGTG
The DNA here is from genome assembly GCF_054824225.1 of Pontibacter sp. HJ8. Lineage (NCBI taxonomy): Bacteria > Pseudomonadati > Bacteroidota > Cytophagia > Cytophagales > Hymenobacteraceae > Pontibacter > Pontibacter sp. HJ8. The sequence continues at coordinate 5,315 of NZ_JSYF01000042.1, read as the reverse complement.
ACCTTCAACGAGCTGCGTGCGCAAGCCAAAGCGGCCTATTACAACTGGGTAGTGCTGGAAAAACAGTTGGATGTGCTGCAGGATAACGAACGGATCATGGAGTTCATGCTCAAGCTGGCCCGTATCCGCTACCCCTACAGCCAGGGCAAACTGGGCAGTATTTACAAAGCGGAAGCCAGGCTACACGAGGTAAAGAACATGCAGGAAATGACGGCCACGCAGATCTCACAGCAGAACGTGCAGCTCAATATCCTGATGAATCTGCCCAAAGATCAGAAGTACAAGATTGACACCACCGTAATGGTGATGAATCCTGGCCATCAACATACTGTTGTAGATACCAGCTATCTGACCAATGCCCGCAGTGATGTGCGCCAGCTCGACAGAACGATAGAATCCATGAAGCTGAACGTGGAAATGGAAAAGCTGGAGCGCAAGCCGGATTTCAGCGTACGCTTCGAGCATATGTACCCGCGAGGTGCCATGATGCCCCAGCAGTATACGGCCATGGGTATGATCTCGATCCCGATCGCGCCCTGGTCATCGAAGATGTACAAGGCAAATACCAAAGCCATGAACCTGGAGATACAAGCGATGCAGCGTGAGCGCGAAGCCATGCTGACCGAAGCACAAGGTATGGCGGAAAGTATGGCTCTTGAAATAAACGCCCTGCACCACCATGTCGAGAACTATAAGGCGAAGATCATCCCGGCGCTGAAAAAAAACTACGACGTGACCATGCTGGCTTACGAGCAGAACAACGCGCAATTACCCGAAGTGATCGATGCCTGGGAAGCCCTGAACATGGCGCAGATGGAGCACCTGAACAACCTGCTACAGCTCTACCAGGCGGTCGTGGCTTATGAAAAAGAAATAGAAAGATAAATTAGCGTGTGAGCGAATGAGTGAATTCAAAACCACTTATTCACACATTCGCTCATCCACTCATTCAAAATTAGACATGAGACCATACCTGAACATACTCTTCCTGGCGCTGGCTATATTGCTAGCCGCCTGCTCCGGGGAAGACCACCAGCATGCAGCAGGCGCAACGGAGTATACCTGCCCCATGCACCCGCAGATTGTGCAGAACGAACCCGGCACCTGCCCTATTTGTGCCATGGACCTGGTGCCAAAGACGGTGCATGGCGAAGGCGTTGAAATTACCGAGGACCTGGCTTTTCTGTTGAAGCCAACCAATAGCGCAGTCGTTTCCAATATTGCGACGACAAAACCGGCGCAAAAATCGGTTGAGGCCACCGTGCAGATGGACGGTATTATTACCTATGATCCGCGTAGGGTATACTCTGTGCCGGCACGGGTAAGCGGACGTATTGAGAAGTTGTTTGTGAAGTATAATTTCCAGCCGATCCGCAAAGGCCAGAAACTGATGGAAGTTTACAGCCCTGACCTGATCACGGCGCAACGCGAATTGCTATACCTGGTAAAAACGTCTCCCGAAGATCAGCAGCTGATCGCTTCCTCCAGGCAAAAACTGCAGTACCTGGGTGCCAGCAACGAGCAGATCAACCGCCTCCTGCGCACCGGCCAGGAGAGCTATACCTTCGCCCTCTATAGCCCGTACGACGGCTACGTGATTGATCTGAATACGGCTGCTCCGGCTGCCACAACAGGTATAGCCGCAGCCAGCTCCGGTGGAGGTATGGATGCGATGGGCGCTGGCGGCTCTGCAACCCCAACTGCACCTTCTGCAGCTTCCTCCTCTTCGGCCGGACAGGCGATCCAGTTGCGCGAAGGCATGTATGTGAGCGTCGGACAGCCGCTGGTGCAGGTGGTGAATGCCGGGCAATTGTGGGCCGAGTTCAATGTGCCAGCCGGGGAGATGCGAGCTCTGTCAAAAGGAACTCCGGTAAAGATCTCCTTCCCGCAACTCCCGGGTGAGCATCTGGATGGCAAGGTAGATTTCTTTCAGCCGTTCTTCGACGAGGGAGAAAACTTTGCCAAAGTACGGGTATATCTGCCGGGCGATGCAAAACAGGCCATGGTGGGCCAACTGGTTACCGCAAAAGCCAGTGTCGCGACGGATCCCGCCCTTTGGGTACCCCAGGCGGCAGTGCTGGATATAGGTACTAAAACGGTGGCCTTCCTGAAAGTGAACAGTGTATTCGAACCGATAGCAGTGACCACAGGCGCTCGCGCGGGTAAGGAGATAAAGATCACATCCGGCCTGAAACCTACGGACACCCTCGCTACCAACGCCCAGTTCCTGGTCGACAGCGAAAGCTTTATAAAGGTTAATAAATAAAATTGTGAATGAGCGAATGCGTGATTGAGTGAATCTAAAAACCACTTATTCGCTCATTCACTCAACCACTCATTCAAAATTAGAGATGAGACGATACCTGAACATACTCTTCCTGCTACTGGCTATACTTACGGCGGCCTGCTCCGGAGAAGAAAAGAACCATGCTGAAGGCCAATCAGCAACCTATACCTGCCCCATGCATCCGCAGATCGTGCAGAACGAGCCCGGTACCTGCCCTATCTGCTTTATGGACCTGGTGCCGGTATCACAAACGGGTAAGGAAAATGGGGAACTGATGCTGAGCGAGAGCCAGATTGCCCTGGGTAACATCAAAACCAAGCGCGTCAAGTTCGGTTCAGTAGGGGGCAATGCTATTCTTACCGGCAAACTGGTGCTCGACGAAACGCAGACCGATGTGGTGAGTAGCCGTGCGGCCGGCCGCATCGAGAAGCTATACCTGAAAGAAAGTGGCCAGACCATTCGAAAGGGCCAGCCCTTGTACGAGCTGTACTCGGAAGAGCTTCTGACGCTACAACGCGAATACCTGCTGGCGCTTCGGCAAAATCAGGAGCTGGGGAAAGAAGTACCCCGCTTCGCTTCCTTCCTGGATGCTGCCAAAAAGAAGCTCCTGCTTTACGGACTGACAGAGGCGCAGATCAAGCGTATGGCCAGTTCCGGGCAGGTGAGCCCGCGTATCACGTTTGTAGCCCCCGTTGGCGGTGTAGTAACCGAAGTCGCTGCAGCCGAAGGCCAGTATGTGGCAGAGGGAGGAGTGCTATACCGCCTGGGCAAGCTCGACAAAATCTGGGTAGAAGCCGAACTGTACCCGCAGGAACTAGCCCGGGTAAACGAAGGCGATGCGTTGAAAGTCGCTGTCGAGGGCTTCAATCAAACGCCTGTAACCGCAACCGTGACCTTCATCAGTCCGGAGTTCAGAGCAGGTAGCCAGGTGGCCTTACTTCGCGCCGAACTGCCCAATCCCAAGCAGCAATACCTGCCGGGTATGCAGGCAAGCGTAATTCTGCGCAACCCGGGCGGCACTTCCCTTACGCTGCCAACTGATGCGGTGGTCCGGGACAGCAAAGGCAGCCATGTGTGGGTGCAGTCGGGCAAGGATACCTTTAAAGCCCAAATGGTAGAACTGGGCGGTGAGAGCGCCGACAGCGTGGCCATACTTTCTGGTTTAAAAGAAAACGACAAGGTAGTGGTGAGCGGAGCCTACCTTTTGTACAGCGAGTTTGTTTTGAAGAAAGGGGCTGACCCGATGGCAGGGCATCAGCATTAAACTATACCTGGCATGAAAGAATGTTGCAGAACCGGCGATGAACAAGCGCCTGAAAAAAAGAACAGCTGGCCAAAGCGGCTGCTATACCTGGTTATCCTGCTGGCCCTCGGGCTGGTATTGTTTGAACAGTTTACAACTTAATTTATTTTTTATTGTATGAAAAAGAACCTGATTTATACCTTAACATTGTCGGCCGTCTTACTGGCATCGTGCACGTCAGAAAAGACCGCCGAGACACAGGCTACTGCAGCTGCTCAAACTACTGCGGAGGCACCCGCCAGTCACGCAAACCACATGGGGGCTGCCAATGCCCAAACACAGACTCCGCCTTCAGCTGCAGACCTGATGACCAAAGATGGCTTGCCCAAAGACCTTGTTTGTATGGTAAACAACGCTTATATGGGCAAAAAGCAGTTCCCGGTAGCCTTTGAAGATAAAATGTACTATGGCTGCTGCGAAATGTGCGTAAAGACCATCCAGAACCAGCGCGAAGTACGCGTTGCCGTCGATCCTGTGACGGGCGAAGAAGTGGACAAGTCGCTGGCCTTTATTGCCCTGAAACCGGGCGGTGCCAACGGCGATGTCCTCTACTTTGCCTCTGAAGAAAACTATACGAAATACATGCAGTAGCACATCCTGCCGTAGCTATAAGATGCATGGCTACGGCTTTTCCAAAGTGTATTTTCACCCTTATCCACTATATAATTTTTATTAAAAGAAACCTGAAATGAAAAGAACCTTTTTAGCCGCTGCCCTTGCAGCATTTGTGTTTGCGTCCTGTTCAGACAACCAAAAAGATGCTACCGCCGAAACCGAAGACCACGCTCATCACGAAGGCATGGTCCATGGCGACAACTTGCCTGCCGAAGGCACCGTGGTAGTGGAGGTCCCTGATTATTCTTCCGTGCAAGGTCCGGTAAAAGCTCAGATAGCCGGTGTTCTGGAGAGCTACCTGAAATTAAAAGATAAACTGGTGGCTTCTGATGCACAGCAAGTTCAGGACGAGGCCAAAACACTACTGGCCTTAGCTGAAAAAGTCGATGCGGCAGGACTGGAAGGCGAGCAAAAAGCCTTTGCAGAAGAGAGATTGGGAGAAGTGAAACAAAGCGCTTCTAAATTGGCAGCGTCAGCGGATCTGGCGGCGCAACGTGGTCAGTTAGAGTTACTTTCAGAAGCAACTTTTGCCCTGGCCAAAGCCTTTGGCGCTTCCACTGCTACTTTATTCTACCAGCACTGCCCAATGGCCAACAACAACCAGGGCGCGTATTGGCTGAGTTCTGAGCAGGAAATCCGCAACCCCTACTATGGCGAGAGCATGCTGAAGTGCGGTAGCGTTGAGGAAGTATTCAACTAAACTCACATCCCATAATCCCTCGTGGTAGCAACATCAAATTAACAGGGAGCTGGATTGGAACTAGGCAAAGAATTGGAAAGCTTAACAGCATACTAAAATCCAGTGCCCCCTTGGTTCTACCCAGGAGGTATAGCTTCATAAAAAGCCACTTGCGAGTTTAATCGTTAAGTGGCTTTTTTATGTACTACTTGTTGCCTGCAGTGGCAGGAGTTGAAAGGGGTGAGATGAATTTCACTTTGACGGTCTGTAAAATGAAGTGCTTACCCAATTGGGACCTTATCAAAGCCTGGCGTTACATGCCTTTGAATTTAGGTTCAAAGGAACGGCCTGTTCTCTCCCCTCCTTGCTTATCATGTAGCAGGTGAATTTCACCGGGAGGGGCAAGAAAAGCTATTGTCTTAGCTTTTGAT
>NZ_JSYF01000395.1:0-336 GCF_054824225.1 Pontibacter sp. HJ8 | reverse complement strand
GGAGAACCTGAACCAGATGGTGGACTCACTCAACATTTTTGCGGATGAGGTAACACGCGTAGCACGTGAAGTGGGTACCGAAGGACGCCTCGGCGGCCAGGCCAAAGTGCCGAACGTAGGTGGTGTTTGGAAAGACCTGACCGATAACGTGAATACGATGGCATCCAACCTGACGCTACAGGTACGCGACATCGCGAATGTAGCGACAGCGGTGGCGAAAGGTGATCTGGCTCAGAAAGTATCTGTGGATGTGAAAGGTGAACTGGGTGAGTTGAAGGAAAATATCAACCGCATGGTGGACTCGCTCAACATCTTCGCCGGTGAAGTAACCCGTGT
>NZ_JSYF01000394.1:0-850 GCF_054824225.1 Pontibacter sp. HJ8 | reverse complement strand
GGAGAACCTGAACCAGATGGTGGACTCACTTAATATTTTTGCAGATGAGGTAACCCGTGTGGCGCGTGAAGTGGGTACGGAAGGACGTCTCGGTGGCCAGGCCAATGTACCGAAGGTGCGCGGTACCTGGAAAGAACTGACCGACAACGTGAACACGATGGCCTCCAACCTGACCCTGCAGGTACGCGACATTGCCAAAGTAGCGACCGCGGTGGCGAAAGGCGATTTGACCCAGAAAGTGTCTGTGGATGTGAAAGGTGAGTTGAATGAGCTGAAGGAGAACATGAACCGCATGGTGGACTCCCTCAACATCTTCGCCGGTGAAGTAACCCGTGTAGCCCTGGAAGTAGGTACGGAAGGTAAACTGGGTGGCCAGGCTGCTGTACCGAATGTAGGGGGTGTATGGAAAGACCTGACAGATAATGTAAATACCATGGCCTCTAACCTGACAACGCAGGTACGAGGTATAGCTAAAGTGGCCACGGCCGTGGCCAAGGGTGACCTGAGCCAGAAGATCACAGTGGAAGCACGTGGCGAACTTTTGGATCTGAAGGAAAACCTTAACCAGATGGTGGATTCCTTGAATATCTTTGGTGATGAAGTAACGCGCGTGGCACGTGAAGTAGGTACCGAAGGTAAACTGGGCGGACAAGCCAATGTACCAAATGTGGCCGGAACCTGGAAGGATCTGACGGACAACGTGAACTACATGGCTTCCAACCTGACTTCTCAGGTACGGGATATCGCCAAAGTAGCCACAGCCGTTGCAAAAGGTGACCTGAGCCAGAAGATAACGGTAGAAGCCCGTGGTGAAATCCTGGATCTGAAGGAGAACCTGAACCAGATGGTG
>NZ_JSYF01000393.1:0-2901 GCF_054824225.1 Pontibacter sp. HJ8 | reverse complement strand
AAAAATATTATTTCTATATTTACCGCAACACAAATTTTTATCTTTATTAAATCGACATGAAAGCATTCTTTCTCCCCTTATTGTTTGTGCTGGTTTTGACAGCACCAGTAGTTCAGGCACAAGGAACAGCTAAAGAGGAAAATCAGGCTGCCAATTCGCTGTCAGGCCAGTTCAACAACCTGAAGAGCAAGTCCAATTCCTACATGGAAGGCAACAGAGAGTATAAAGTGGTGAATGTTGGACTTCTAAACTCATTCTGGCAGAGTGTACAGGCTACGATCAAGGAAACAGAGCAGAAGCAAATCAAAGATCTGAATGCGACAAAACAGGATCTGGCAGAGGCCCGCGCCACCATCGGAGAGCAGGCCAAACAGCTGGAAGCCCTTAAGCAGGACAATGCCAAAAAGGATGCAGCCGTGCAGCAGAGCGAGGATGAGGTCAACAATATCTCCGTACTGGGTCTTGGCATCCACAAGCAGGTATACGTGATCATCAATACTTCTATTATCGCCCTCCTGCTCATTGTGCTGGGAATCATCTTTACGCAGTATAAGAGCAGCAAAAGGGTGACCGATGAGAAGAAAAAAGAATTTGATGCGATTGACCAGGAGTACAATGAGTACAAAAAGAATGCCCGGGAAAGAGAGCTCAAAATCAAACGAGAACTGCAGACAGAAATGAACCTGGTGGCAGAACTCAATGAGCAGGTTGCTGCACTCCAAAAGAAAGCACACGTCTAGCAGCTAAATGCTCTATACCGGAAACAGGTATAGCCTAAAACAGAACACGCCGCTCCTTTAGCCTGAAGGAGCGGCGTGTTCTGTTTTAGGAAGCCTGGTGCTTACACCTTTACATCAGGGCCATAAGTGGTCATAAAACTTTTGCTTCCTTTTACGGGGTTTGTCCTTGCCATACATGTAGTATACCAGGTAGCCAACAGCATATAATGCCAGAACTGAAGCTATAATCACGATTTCCATATATACCTATACGAAAATTCAGTAAAAAGTATATACCTCTTCTCCACTTGTTAAGAAGGTGTGGCTGTCTGCCGGCTACTGGCTTTTAGTGCCCGACAGCTTCCTTTTCAGGAACTCAGCCGTGGCCGCATTGATCCGGATCGCATTGCTATACTTCATCCAGTGGTGGGTATCATCTACGATCACTAGGGTTTCGTACGCTACGCCGGCAGTTTCCAGTCGCCGTACCATGTCTATACTTTCCCTGAACTCCACGTTGCGGTCATCATCTCCGTGTATGAGCAGAACAGGCGACTTCCAGGTGCTGACATAGGCCGCCGGCGAGGATTCCCACATGACTTTAGCAGCCGAATCGGCATCAGGAGCACGCTCGTAGCGGTTGGGGGCCACCAACCTGCTGATGCCTCCGTCGCTCAGATCGCTCATGCCATGAATGTCGACGCCAGCAGCAAAAAGGTCAGAATCGCGACCCAGCGCCAGTGCCGTCAGATAGCCGCCATAGGAGCCGCCGTATACCCCGATGCGGGAGGCGTCGATCTCCGGCTGCTTTGCCAACCAGGTAGCTGCTGCTTTTATGTCCTTGTACTCGGAGGCACCGGCATCCCCTGCAGCTGCCGGGTGCTGAAAGTCATACCCATACCCTATCCCTAACCTGTAATTCACCGACAGTACGGCAAACCCCAGGCTGGCCAGGTACTGGTTGAGCGCATAAACATTGGCATAATATTCAGAATAGTGCCAGCCCAGCATCATCTGCCGGGAAGGCCCGCCGTGTATGTACACAATCGCCGGTTTTTTACCACTCCCTCCACCCTGCGGCTCAAACAACTGGGCATGGACTGTAAGCCCATCCGGTGCGGTATACTTTACCTGCTTGGGCGTAACCAGGCGCCGCTGCGGATAATCTTTTGGGATAAGATCCTCTCCGAGGAGTTTTACTTTGCCTTTGTGGAACTTCATAACAGCAGGAAGAGGAGGGCGCTGGGCTGTCGCACTCACCATTGCGATGGTCTGTCCGTCACCCGTCACCACCGGTGTCCACTCCAAGCCTTTGCCAGGCGTCAGCACTTCCATGGCCGCTTTATGAACCGGCACCCGCGCCACGTGTCTTCTGTCGATATCCAGTTCATCCGGGCCGGTATTGGCACTGAATAACAGCCATTGGCGGTCGGGGCTCAGACTGATGTGCTCTGCCATAAACTTGCCCGGTGTGAGCAGCAGGGGTTTGCCGCCGGTAGCAAGTATAGAATACAGGTGTGGCCAGCCATCCTGGTAAGAAAGGAAAACGATCCGGTCATGCGCAGCCCAGTGCAGGTTAAAACGGCCTTGTGAGGCAGGTATAGAACCCGGCAGTGTGGCAGGTGCTTTCCATAGTTCCGTGGCCTGGCCTGTATTTACATCAGCGGTCCAGATAGACCAGGGCCTGTGTTGCCTTTCCAGGTAAGGAGCCGGTGCGCCTCCGGTACCCTGTGTGCGCACAAACACGATCCTGGAGCCATCCGGTGACCAGCGAGGCGACAGATCTCGGGCAAATGAGGGTGCCATCCAGGTAATAGATGTAGCGGTGTCGGTATAGATGCCGATAAAAGAATGTGCTCCCCGGTTGGAGACGAACACCAAACGCGACCCGTCCGGCGACCACTCCATAGAGCTTGTGTTGCCACGCGCCGTGAAAATATTCTGAGCAGGTACGGCGCCGTCCAGGTGAGCCAGCCAGGCCTGCCCGTTCTTAATGTAAACGACGCGCTTACTGTCAGGCGAAATAAGCGGTTCATCTCCTTCGGCTATCTCGCGGGGATCACCTCCTCCAAAGGGAACGGCCCAGATTTTAACCCTCGGCGCCTGCGGTTCAGACAACACATTCACCGGATCACCCTCCTGCCAAATAGAGCCATGCTCCCCTCCCCTTACATAGACCACC
>NZ_JSYF01000392.1:0-4918 GCF_054824225.1 Pontibacter sp. HJ8 | reverse complement strand
TTTTTGATCTCGATGCGCCAGCCCTGGTCGTCGGTGAGGTGCCAGTGGAAGGTATTCAGCTTGTGCATGGCCAGGTAGTCGATGTACTTTTTCACAAACTCCACCGGCTGAAAATGACGCGTTACGTCCAAGTGCAAGCCGCGCCACTGGTAACGGGGCTTGTCCACAATTTCAAGGGCCGGAATGGTGACAGCAGCGGCTGTTTTGCTGGCCGGCAGCAGTTGCCGAATCGTTTGCGTACCCAGGAAAATGCCGTTGGCTTTGTGGGCAGCCAAGGTGATGCGGGCCGGCTTTACGCTCAAGGTATAGCCTTCCGTACCCAGCGTGTCAGACGATCCGTGGAGCGTCAGGTAGATCAGGTTGGTGGCATTTTTCTTCGGCTTCTTTTGTAACACTTCCGGCTTTATACCGGATGCCTGCTGGATATCCTGCGCCAGAAACTGCCCGACCCGCTGCAGTTCTTCATTCTTGGGGTCTACGTAGATCTTCGTATCGGCAAGCAGCGCGAAACTTCCTTGCTGGGTGGTCAGCTTAACCGGCTGCGGTATCAGCGACAGCGCTTGTGCACTGGCAGCCGTCTGTGCCTGAGCCAGGTTGGCAGCGCCTACCGTACAGAAGACGCATAGGATGAGTGTAAATATTTTTTTGGTGAATGTCATTCGTTTGCCTTATAATAGGTAAGTACTAGTTCCGGAGCTGGAAAAGGGCCGCTGCACCCAGTATGGCCGCGTTGTCCAGGTCCGATATACCGATCGTGAGTTGCTCGGTCACGGCCCGGAAGGGGAAGGTCTGCAGCTGCTGTTGCAGCGCCTCTTCAAACAAAGGATAACACGTGCTGATAGAGCCTCCCAGGAAAATTGCCTGCGGAGAGAGCAGGTACAAAACGATCCTGATGGCATTGCCCAGGTGTTCGCCATACTTGCTGTAGGCAGCCAGGGCACGGGCATCTCCCTGCTTGGCCAGCGCATACAGTTCCGTACCGGTCATACCATATTCGGCAACAAAGAATTTTCCGCTGCAATAGTCTTCCAGGGTCTTGTCCAGGTAGGGCACGCCGCCGAGCTCACCGGCACTCGATAGGGTACCGGAATACAACTTGTGATCGATGATGATACCAGAACCGAGCCCGCTGCCCAGCGTTATACCTACCAGGTTGCTGAATGCCTTGCCCTTGCCGTAAATTTTCTCTCCGGCCGCAAATGAGTTCGCATCGTTGGTCAGGTATACCGGTATGTGGAAGCGATCTTCGAGGTGCTTCTTCAGGTATACTTCTTTCCAGGAAGGTATATTCTGCACATCACAGACCATTCCGCGACTTTCGTCCACCAAGCCGGGTACCCCGACCCCGATGCCTGCTACATCGGCATCGATCAGGGGTTCAATCCCCCGGATCAGCTCTGCGATGATCTGCTCCTGCGGCGCCAGTGCCGAGGTCGAGAATTTCACATCCTCCACTAATACACCCTCCTGCACGACGCCGGCATGCACTTTCGTGGCACCAATATCAATCCCTAAAACTTTAAAACTGCTCATCAAATGCTATACACCGTGTTTCACAACTTATAAAAAAACAGCTAAAACAGAGCCGGTCATTTAGCTCCGTTTTAGCTGCAAAGAATCAGATTAGAACTTCCACCTCACAAAGGCTTCCATGGCCTCGTAGTTGGCCAGGCCGAGATTGTCGTAGCTTTTCGCTGTCTCGCGGTTTCGTTCTTCCGCCCTCACCCAGAACTCACGGGCATCATCGCCCGGGAACACCGGCCTGTCTTTCTGCGACTGGTGCTTGAAGATGGCGTTGCGCTTACGTTCCACCTCCTGCGGCGACAGGGGTACTGCCATCTCGATCTCGTGGGTAGCAAACTCGTGCCAGGCACCGCGGTACATCCACAGCCAGCAATCCTGTGCCCAGCTTTCTGTCTCGCGAAGGCGGCGGAGGGATTCCAGCAAAATATTGAAACACACGATGTGCGTACCGTGCGGATCGGCAAAGTCACCGGCAGCAAAGACCTGGTGCGGCTTCACCTGCTGCAGTAGGTCCATAGTCAGCTGCACGTCCACCTCCGTTACCGGCTTTTTCACGGTCTTGCCCGTTTCGTAGAAAGGCAGCGCCATAAAGTGAATATGGTCGTCTTCCAGTCCTGCATAGCGCGCTCCTGCGATGGCTTCGCTCTTGCGGATAAAGGCTTTTACATCGCGGATTTCCTGTGTATCCAGCTGGTTTGGCTGCTTGTCTTCCAGGAAGGTGCGCATGTTGTCGTAAATCGTTTCCAAGTGGCTGCTGTCCTGCCCGATGCTGTTGCTAAAATCGATGGCAAACTCCATGTAGCGCAGCACGTCATCGTCCCAAACGGCCGTGTTGCCCGACGTCTGGTACGCCACATGCACGTCGTGGCCCTGGTCTACAAGGCGAATAAACGTACCGCCCATGGAAATCACGTCGTCATCGGGGTGTGGCGAGAAAATAACCACACGCTTGCGGGCAGGCTCGGCGCGCTCCGGCCGTCGCTTGTCATCCGCGTTTGGCTTGCCGCCCGGCCAGCCGGTGATGGTGCTCTGCAGCTTGTTGAAAATGTCGATGTTGATGTTGTAAGCCGGCCCTTTCTCAGTGGCCAGCTGCGCCATACCGTTGCTGTTGTAGTCCTCGTCAGTGAGCTTGAGAATCGGTTTCTGCACGGTTTCGGATAGCCAGATCACAGCTTTCTTGATCAGGGCCTCATCCCATACGCAATCTTTTACCAGCCATGGCGTGTTAAAGCGGGTTAGCTCCGAAGCCGCATCCGTGTCCAGCACGAATTCCACATTGTCGGACAGCTGTAGGTACGTAGCCGGTACCTCACTCGACATCTCTCCTTCCACTGCCTTCTTGATGATCGGGGCTTTTTTACCGCTCCAGGCCATCAGGATGATCTCGCGGGCTTTGAAGATGGTACCGATGCCCATCGTAATGGCTTTGCGCGGCACATTCTCTTTACCACCAAAGTCGCGGGATGCATCACGGCGGGTCAGGTCATCGAGCGTGACCAGGCGCGTACCGGAGTTTGGCGCTGAGCCCGGCTCGTTGAAACCGATGTGACCGGTACGACCGATACCCAGAAGCTGCAGGTCCAGCCCACCCAGCGATTCTATTTTGCGCTCATAGTCCAGGCAATACTCATGGATATCTTCCAGCGGCAGGGTGCCGTTCGGGATATAAATGTTGCCTTTTTCAATGTTGATGTGGTCGAAGAGGTTCTCATTCATGAACGTCACATAGCTCTGCACCGCTGTAGGCTGCATCGGGTAGTATTCGTCCAGGTTAAAAGTGATCACATTCTTAAAGCTCAGGCCTTCTTCGCGGTGCAGACGCACCAGCTCGGCGTATACCTTTACAGGCGTAGCACCGGTAGCAAGTCCAAGCACGGCTTTCTCGCCACGCCCCTGCTTATACCGGATCAGCTCGGCTATACGCTGAGCTACCCGGACAGATGCGATGAATTCATCAGGGTAAATGGTAACCGGAAGCTTCTCAAATCGGGTTTCTTCCAGAAGATTTAATCGAGCCATAGTGTATGTAGTGTGCTATAATGTGTTGTAGTGTTTCCTATTCAATTGTGCCCGTAGCCGTGAAGCGTATGGTAGTCTATTTTATGGATTCAATGCGGTTCTCAAAAATGTTTTCCATGACGGCCGCCACAGGTCCCAGTATACCGGCCTCCTGCCCTAGTCTGGACAGCGCCACCACGGTGCGCTCGCGCAGCTGCGTCATGCAGTACGTGTTGATGGATTGCTGTATCGGTGTGGTGATGTACTGCCGGGCTTCCGCCATTTTCCCTCCTATGATGATGAGCTCGGGGTTGAACAACTGGATCAGCATGGCGATGCCTTTGCCCAGGTTCCGGCCGGTCTCTGCCAGTATCTGGATCGCATACTGGTCTCCCTCATTGGCTGCCTCGATCACCTCATGCGGTTCTATCTTCTCCAGCTCGCGCCCCGAGAGTTCTTTCAGCAGCGTGTCCTGCCCGGATTGCATCCCTTCGCGGGCCATACGTGCCAGTGCACTGCCCGAGGCTACTGTTTCCAGGCAGCCCCGCTTGCCGCAGTGGCACAGAATGCCATCCTCTACAAAAGGCACATGCCCGAACTCGCCGGCAAAACCCGAAGTGCCGATGCGCAGCTTGCCATCCATGATCACGCCCAGGCCAATACCCCAATCCAGCGTCAGCACCAAGGCATCTTTCTTACCCTGCGCGGCGCCGAAACGGTACTCGGCCAGGGTGGCACTTTTCACGTCGTTCTGAATGTAGACCGGCTTGCTGAATTTCAGGGTCAGCAGTTCCTGTAACGGCATCTGGTTTTGCCCCGTCTGCAGATAGGTATAGCTCCCCCCTTCTTTAGAAGCTACCAGCCCCGGCAGGCTCAGCCCGATGCCCATCAGTTTTTGCTCATCAATACCGGACGAAAGGATCAGGCTGCTGGCATGCTGGTGGAGCTCTTCGAGCGCGCGAAGGTCTTTAGAAATGCGTATCGGGAAGGTATGGGTGCCGGTGATGTTGTTGTTATTGTTGTCGAAGATGGCCATGCGGGTGCTGAACTTCTCCATGTTGATGCTCAACACAAACAGCGAGTTGTTGCGCAATCCGTAGAGCTCGGGCTTCCGACCTCCAACGGACTCGCCGCGCCCCTGCCGCTCGACCAGCCCTTCGGCCATCAGTTCGTTGAGCAGTGCCATCGAAGTAGGCGAGCTGATGCTGAACCGGCCACAAATATCGGCATTAGACCGGGCTCCCTTTACATACAGGTGCCGCACGATCTTAATCTTCTGCACATGCTTCTTCCTCTCAACATGGTTAAGCTTCTCTAAATAATCTTCTTCCAATGCCAGAAACAGACTCATGCAGCAACATTCTATGTGGTAATATAAAACTCGTGACTTCAGATG
>NZ_JSYF01000391.1:0-4097 GCF_054824225.1 Pontibacter sp. HJ8 | reverse complement strand
ATATTCAAGGGCTTTTTGGGCAAAGCAGGCGGTCTTATGTCCAAGCCTGTCAAGCTGGGCATGCTGCTCACCACAGCTTACGGAAAATTGGTGGACACGGAAAGCGATAAAAGCGGCTTTCAGCAGGTAAAGGAAGTCATGCAGACTTTTATACGGCTGGTAAAGGCGTATGTCAATGGCTCCTACCGCGAGGTATCGAACAAATCGTTGCTGGCGGGTGTGGCTGTGCTCCTATACCTGGTCACTCCCCTGGACGTGATCCCGGACTTTATACCTGTGATCGGTCTGCTGGATGACATCAGCCTGATGGCCTGGTTCATCAACGCGTTCCAAAACGAGATCACCAACTTCCGAACCTGGGAAAGCAACGTGAACTTTACGCCTACCATGGGCACCTTGTAGGTAGAGCGGTTCACTAATGAGGACAGTCAAACTGAGGAAATCCTGGAAGAAGGAATTGAGCTTGTGAACCTACAGGATAAGCTTCTTGCAGGATGATAAAGAAAGAGCGGCTGGTGGCATTATTGTCATCAGCCGCTCTTTTTTCCACGTCCGGATGTACGCCTGTTCCTACTCTTTCAGGTCTGCTTAGGGGCAATCGGCCCGGTTCTGGCCTTCTTTCCTGATTTAATTAGTATCTTCGGCCATCAAATTCAACACAAATCCAAATACCATGATCAGCAAACGCATTGTAGCCTTTTTCGCTGCTGCCTGCCTGAGTTTGGGAATCAGCACGGCCCGTCCTGACGAAGGCATGTGGCTGCCCATGCTCCTTAAGCAGCTGAATGAATCGGAGATGCAGAAGAAAGGCATGAAGCTCTCTGCAGACGATATCTACAGCATCAACCAGTCCAGCCTGAAAGACGCTATCGTTTCTTTTGGGGGTTTCTGTACCGGCGAAATGATATCGCCCGAAGGCCTCCTCCTTACCAACCACCATTGCGGCTACGGCCAGATCCAGAGCCACAGTTCAGTGGAGAAAGACTACCTGACAGACGGTTTCTGGGCCATGAACAAAGCGCAGGAGCTTCCGAATCCCGGCCTGACCGCCACGTTCATCGTGCGCATGGAAGACGTGACAAAGCAGATACTGGCCGGCATTCCAGCGAATGTAACAGAGGCTGAGCGCGAAGCGGCTATCCAGCGCAACATCGCCAAAGTCCGCCGCGAGTCAACTGCCGGCACGCATTACGATGCCGTGATCAAGCCTTATTTTTATGGCAACGAGTACTATATGTATGTGACTGAGACGTTCCGGGATATCCGCCTGGTGGGCGCTCCTCCTTCTTCGATCGGCAAGTTTGGGGGTGATACCGACAACTGGATGTGGCCGCGCCATACCGGTGACTTCTCCCTTTTCCGGGTATACGCCGGTGCTGATAACCAGCCCGCTGATTACTCGCCTGACAACAAGCCTTACAAACCCAAGCACCACCTGCCTATTTCGCTTAGCGGGGTGAAGGAAGGCGACTTTACGCTGGTATTCGGCTTCCCGGGCCGTACCAATGAGTACCTGACCTCCCATGCGATCAAGGAAACGTATGAAGTATCGAACCCGGCCAAGATCAAGATCCGCGACACCAAGCTCAGTATCCTGGACAAGGACATGAAAGCGTCGGACGCAGTGCGCATACAGTACGCAGCCAAGCATGCGAGTGTGGCCAATGCCTGGAAAAAATGGATCGGTGAGAACCGCGGCCTGCGCAAAGCCAACACCATTGCGCGTAAGCAGGAGCTCGAAAAGCAATTTGGCCAGTGGGCTTCGGCTGACGCGGCACGCCAGCAGCAGTACGGAAACCTGATGGGGCAATTTGAGAAGAACTATAACGCACTGGAAGGCATCACCATTTCCCGGGATTACATACTGGAGGCTGCACAGGGTGTGGAACTCGTGAAGTACGCTTCGGAGTATGCCAAACTAAACGAACTGCTGGCGGCAAAAGCTCCGCAGTCCGAAATCAACACCCAGCTGGAGCGCCTGGAGAAAGGTATAGCCGGCTTCTACAAAAACTACAATGCTCCTACCGATAAGAAGGTGTTTGTGGCGCTATTGAGCATGTATTACAACGACATCGATCCGAAGCTGCACCCGGAAGCCTTCAAAATGGTTCGCCAGAAGTATAAGGGTGACTTTAGCAAGTATGCCGACGAGGTATACAGCAAGTCTCTCTTCACCTCCGAGGCTGGAGTACGGAAAGCGCTTGCCGAAATCAAGGCGGGTAAAGGCAATCCCTTGAAAAATGATCCGGGTTTCGAGCTGGCCAACAGCATCAACGAATACTACCGCACACAGGTATTGCCGACTTACACGCAGGTAAACGACAACCTGAACCTGCTCTACCGGACCTATATGACGGGCCTGCGCCAAATGCAGCAGGACAAAACCTTCTACCCGGATGCCAACTCTACCCTGCGCGTGGCCTACGGCAAAGTGGAACCCTATGAGCCGGTAGATGGCGTAAAGTATAAGTACTATACCACCCTGGAAGGCATCATGGAAAAAGCCGCATCCGGCGCTGCCGAAGACTATGCCATACCTGCCCGCCTGCGGGAACTATACGAGAAAAAGGACTATGGTCCGTATGCGGTGGATGGTCAGCTGCCGGTTGCCTTTATCGCATCCAACCATACCACGGGCGGCAACTCCGGCTCCCCTGTGATCAACGCCAACGGCCAGCTCATCGGCACGAACTTTGACCGCAACTGGGAAGGAACCATGAGCGACCTGACCTACAACCCGGACCAGGTACGCAACATTTCTGTGGACGTGCGCTACATGCTCTTCATCGTAGACAAGTTTGCCGGCGCCGGCCACCTGGTGCAGGAGATGACATTGGTTACAGACGACACCTCCGGACTACCGCAGGTTGATGCCCGCAAAAAATCCGGTGCTGAAGCGCCAGCGCTTTCTAAAAAAGAACTGCGCAGAGCGAAAAAAGAAAAGCGCAAAGCTGAAAAGAGAGCCAAAGAAGCTACAGTAGTAAACTAGGTATAGCGCTATACCTGTATGCCATAGCCCCGCCTGCTTGTTCAGGCGGGGCTATTTTTTTCTGCTAAAGCCGAAGCTTCTCTCCCTCATCACGCAAAAAATCCTGCTCTTCACCCAGTAAATCAGTAGACTCCTTCATTTCTGCCTCAACTAAAAACGGAGTCCTTTTGCCGGGTGTTTAAATTATAAGAACCAAAACGCAGGCAGCACCATGAGACCCGACAAATTAGTTGAAAAGCTTGAGCAGGAGTCCGTACTTCCGGCCGGGAAGGAAGAGCGTTTCAGCGGGTATGGCATCATGGGCGTCACCTTTCGTTCGGGCCACGTACTGGCGCTGCGTCACTTTCCGGCTTCTTCGGTGGGCCCGGGCTATTCTTCCGTCTGGCACCGGGACCCGGCGGGGGCGTGGAATTTTTATACCGATGTTGCGCCGCAACTCTCCTGTACCCGCTACTTTGGGAAAGCGGTTGCCACCGTTTCGGTTACGCCGATACAGATTACCTGGACCGGGCCTTATGCCTTTGATGTGGCAGCCGATCACCCTATGCTGCAATGGGCAGTCCGGCTGAAGCCAACCGCGACTACTTCTTTCCTCAATCTGCTTAACCGCCTGATTCCGCAGCCGGTCTGGAAGATGGAATCGGTGTTGGAGAAAATGGAGCAAGTTGCCGGAAACGTGCTGGAAGCAGGTGTCGTCACCTTGTCGGGCGTGGCGCCAAACGGACAGAAATTCATTGCCAATCCGCGCCACATCTGGCTGGTGTCGGACAGTAAAGCCATTATTGCGGGCGAAGACGCAGGACCTGTCGGCCCTCTTCCTGACCAGGCCCACATCGGTGACTTTTGCATCCCCCGTAAAGGGCTGTTTGTCATTGGCCAAGCATATTTTGAATCCTTTGATCCGAAGGTGCATGAGCTGGTCACGCACATTCAGACCGGAAGTTCATAAAATGACCGCCTACTCCCCTGCTATACTTCAAAAGAAATCCCATGCAGATTCAGTCATCAGAAGTATACCTGCCTGCCTATTAACCATTACAGACAAAATCAAATTACAAAGAACTATGAAAAACCATGTAAAAATCTATCTTTCTCTGTTGCTGTTTTT
>NZ_JSYF01000390.1:0-3209 GCF_054824225.1 Pontibacter sp. HJ8 | reverse complement strand
TTTTTGGCTTTGTAGCCGGCAGCCTGGAGCACCTGCATTACTTTATCGCGGAAGTCTCCCTGGATCAGGATCTCGCCGTCTTTGGCCGAGCCGCCTACGCCACATTTGTTCTTCAGCACTTTTCCCAGTTCCTTCAGGTCCTCATCCGTGCCTACAAAGCCCGCCACCAGCGTTACCTGCTTGCCACCACGCGATTTCTTGTCCAGCATCACCTTTAGGTTCTGTTGCTGCGGCGGCAGCGTAGCCGCTTCCTGCTCCTGCTCGTAGGCGTAGTTGAAATCCGTGCTGGTAGAGTATACGACTCCCTGTCTTCCTTTTTTATTTTTATCGCTCATAATCAGCTTCTATTTAATCTATACTAAGGCGCCACGACATACAAGGACTGGGGCACCATGCTGACACTAAAAGCAGAAGCTTTTCCCAGAAAATCGCCGTCGGCATGATACATGATGCTGTGGTCTGTAGTCACTTCCACGGCCATGGCTTTAAAATATTCAGCACTATCGGGTCCGGCCGGCTTTTTGGCAAGCATGGAATAGCTCAGGTTCAGGGCCTTGAACATGTCCAGCTTCCGTACCAGGCATACATCCAGCAGGCCATCCCGGATGTCGGCCAGCGGCGCAATGTAGGCATTGTTGCCATACTGCGCCGCATTGGCAAAGGCCAGCACGAAGCAGTCCGTGTCCAGGGTCTTGCCGTTTATAGTTACTTTTACGGGCAAGTGGCGGTAGTTGCGCACTTCTTTCATGATCAGCTCCACATACGTCTTGAGACCGCGATGCTTGCTGCCCGCAAAGACCGAACTGATGTAGGCGTCAAAACCGATACCTGCCGTCGTAAAAAACGGATGTCCGTTGATCGTACCGCTGTCGATCCGGGTCCGATGCCCCTGGTTTAGAAACCGGATGGCGCCATCGACGCTAAGGGGCACCTGCAGGTGCCGTGCCAGGCCATTGCCCGAGCCACGCGGTATGATGCCGAGCGCAGTTTCCGTATGCAACAGGCCCCGTGCCACCTCGTTCACGGTTCCATCCCCTCCTACCGCCACCACTACGGCACAGCCCTTTTCGGCCGCCTGCTTTGCCAGTTCGGGCGCATGGCCTGCGTAGTCGGTATAAACGATGTCATGGTCGAATTTGCTGTGGTCCAGGTGCAGCTTCACGCGTGCAGCTACATCTACCTTACTCCTGGGTCCGGAAGTTGGATTGATAATGAACCGGATGTGGGGGCGCTTACTCATGCAGAATGGCTTTCGGCAAAGGTAATTCTTTCCGGATTAGAATAAAAAAAGCCTGGCCTTGCGGGCCAGACTTTCCTCTGTAGCTGCTATACCTGAATTTATTTCAGATGAAACGTCAGTACCGGTATGTTAGAATGATTTACCAGGTCCTCGGCTATACTGCCACTCAGCAGGTGTGCCAGGCCGGTACGTCCGTGCGTAGCCATCATGACCAGATCAGCCCGGATCTCTTCCGCAAAGTGAAGGATACCATCCTCCTCAATCGTATCGTTGTAGACATTGATGGTAAAGTTTTGCAGCCCGTAGCGCTCGGCAGCCGTCTGCATGCGCTGGCGCAGGATGGCAGTTGATTCGAAAGCGCCCGGTGTGTTGACGTAAACCAGGTGCAGGGTAGCTCCGAATACCTGCTGGAAGTATTTAAACTTTTCTATCGCTGTACCGATCTCCCGCTTGAAGTCGGAAGCCATCACAATATTCTTGAAATCCAATCGGGGTATGCGGGCTTTCACGGTGAGGACAGGGCTATCTGCTGCGCGCACTACTTTCTCGGTATTAGAACCGATCAGGAACTCGTCCATGCCACTCGCACCCTTCGATCCCATCACCACCAGGTCCACCTTGTCTTCCCGGATCACACGCTTGATCTTGCTGATAACAGAATCGGCATCTACCTCCTGCACAACTTCCACTCCCTTGTGTTCAACAGAGCGTTCCAGTTCTGCCATCTGATGTTTGGTAGATTCCAATAGCTTCATCATATACACCTGCTCCATGCCGTTGCCTCCTACGAGGTCGCCGGTCGCACTAAAAGAGTAAGAAGAGGCGGGCATTTCAACTACGTGAAGCAACTTGATGGCAGCACCAGTCTTACGTGCAATGGCTACGGCTACTTCAAAGGCATTTCTGGCTTGCTCAGAAAAGTCGGTGGGGACTAATATTCTTCTCATAAGTTGTTTTGGTAGTTAAGGAGTTGGTTGATTTCAGGTATAAAAGTACAGGACCGGACTAGTCATTGCTATGACAATTGTCATTTTAGTTGAAATATAGCATAAATACTTTATATACGCTATTAAAACGCAAAAGCCCACCGGATAGGCAGGCTTTTGCAGGTATGGGTGAGAAACCGGTGTTTAGCCAAGTCTGGCGATCAGGTCAGCCGCTCTGTTAGAGTAGCCTGTTTCGTTGTCGTACCAGCCTACCACTTTTACAAGTGTTTCGTTTGCTGATGTCAACTCTGCATCAAATACACAAGAGTGCGGGTTACCAACGATGTCGATAGAAACGATCGGATCTTCGGTATACTCCATGATGCCTTTCATATCGCCTTCTGCCGCTTTCTTCATAGCAGCGTTGATCTCTTCTTTGGTTACGGCTCTTTTCAGGATACAGGTTAAGTCAGTAAGAGAACCATCCGGAATAGGAACGCGCATGGCCACACCATCCAGCTTGCCTTTCAGGTGGGGAAGCACCAGACCAACCGCCTTGGCAGCACCTGTAGAAGTAGGTACGATGGAGTAAGCAGCAGCACGCGCTCTTCTCAGGTCGCTGTGTGGCGCATCCTGCAGATTCTGGTCAGCTGTGTAAGCGTGAACTGTTGTGATATAGCCTTTCTCGATACCGAACGCGTCGTCCAGGACTTTGGCCATCGGCGCAAGGCAGTTGGTTGTACAGGAAGCGTTGGAAACGATTCGCTCTTCGCCAGTCAGTATATCTTCGTTAACCCCCAACACAACAGTTGGGATATTTCCTTTTGCAGGAGCAGAAATAACTACTTTACGGGCACCTGCTTCGAGGTGACCACCAGCGCCTTGCTCATCTACGAAACGGCCAGTAGACTCCAGTACTACGTCTACACCCAGTTCGCCCCAAGGAAGGTTCTTAGGCTCGCGCTCAGCTGTGATCTGAATTTCTCTGCCGTTCACGATAATACCGTTGTCAGAGGCTTCTACTGTACCATTAAAACGGCCGT
>NZ_JSYF01000389.1:0-19722 GCF_054824225.1 Pontibacter sp. HJ8 | reverse complement strand
CAAATGACCGCTGTCGCTCTTCTTTTCGTGCACGTTATTTTCGTTCTTCATACGCTTAGGATGATTAGATGGTAGTTTTACAGGTATAGCAGCACTCCTTGGCAGGCATGGGCTTTACCTGAACGGGCCCAAACCCGGGCCCTTTTATACCGCCCGGTTTGTATCTATATCCGGTGCAGGTAGTTTACCGTTTACGGATAAGGAGCAGAGGGGTCAGGTGAAACGGGCCATTTTTTTGGAATAGCAGGCGATTGCCGTGCAATCCGTTCTCTCTTCGTATATTTGTCTTTTCAAATAGAACTTATGGCTGAAAACTATAAACGATATACGGTAACGGCAGCGCTGCCTTATGCCAACGGTCCGGTGCACATTGGTCACCTGGCGGGCGTATACCTGCCTGCCGACATTTATGTACGCTACCTGCGCTTGCAGGGCAGGGACGTTAAATTTATCTGTGGCTCGGATGAGCACGGGGTGCCGATCACGATACGTGCCAAAAAAGAAGGTATAACCCCGCAGCAGGCAGTGGATAAGTACCACGAACTGATCAAGAAGTCCTTCCAGGACTTCAATGTGTCCTTCGACATCTACTCCCGTACCTCTTCTCAGACGCATCATGAAACAGCTTCTGATTTTTTCCTGAAGCTCTACGAAGACGGCAAATTCATTGAGCAGACCACCCAGCAGTACTTCGACGAAAAGGCCCAGCAGTTCCTGGCGGACCGTTACATCGTAGGTACCTGCCCCAAATGCGGCAACGAGAATGCCTACGGTGACCAGTGCGAGAATTGCGGTACTTCCCTTAATGCCACCGACCTGATCAACCCGAAAAGCACGCTGAGCGGCGCGGTGCCCGTCATGCGTGAGACCAAGCACTGGTACCTCCCCCTGAACGAATATGAGCCCTGGCTACGTGAGTGGATCGTGGAAGGGCATAAGAGCGACTGGAAGCCGAACGTATACGGGCAGTGCAAAAGCTGGATCGACCAGGGGTTGCAGCCACGCGCCGTTACCCGCGACCTCGACTGGGGCGTGCCGGTGCCGGTACAAGGCGCCGAAGGCAAAGTGCTGTACGTTTGGTTCGATGCGCCTATCGGTTACATCTCTGCCACCAAAGACCTCACACCGGAGTGGGAGACCTACTGGAAAGACCCGGAGACGAAGCTGGTACACTTCATCGGCAAAGACAACATCGTATTCCATTGCATCATCTTCCCGGCGATGCTGAAGGCGCACGGCGACTACGTGCTGCCTGACAATGTGCCGGCCAACGAGTTCCTGAACCTGGAAGGTGACAAGATCTCCACGTCCCGCAACTGGGCGGTATGGCTGCACGAATACTTGGAGGAGTTTCCGGGCAAAGGCGATGTGCTGCGCTATACCCTGTGTGCCAACGCTCCCGAATCGAAAGACAACGACTTTACCTGGAAAGACTACCAGGCCCGCAACAACAACGAACTGCTGGCTATACTGGGGAACTTCATCAACCGTGCTGTGGTGCTCACGCAGAAGTACTACAACGGGGAGGTGCCCGCCACCAACGACCTGCACGAATACGACAAGGAAGTGCTGGGCGTGCTGGAAGGGATGCCCCTGGTGATTGCGACCTACATTGAACGGTACCGCTTCCGCGATGCGCTGAGCGAGCTGATGAACCTGGCGCGCCTGGGCAATAAGTACCTGGCCGATACGGAGCCCTGGAAACTGATCAAGACGGATGAGGAGCGTGTCAAAACGATCATGAACATCGCCTTGCAGATCTCGGGTAGCCTGAGCATTCTGATGGAGCCATTCCTGCCGGAGTCTGCTGCCAAGCTACGCACCATGCTGAGCCTGAACCCGGGCATGTGGGCGGATGCCGGCGCCGCAGAGCTGCTGCCGGCCGGTCACGTGATCGGGAAGCCGGAACTGATGTTTGAGAAGATAGAAGACGCGGCCGTAGAGGCGCAGGTACAGAAACTGCTGGATACCAAAAAAGCGAACGAAGCGGCAAACGCCGTGGTAGAGCCTGCCAAAGAGAACATCTCCTTTGAAGATTTCTCTAAAATGGATATCCGCATCGGTACGATTATAGAAGCGGAAAAGGTAGCCAAAACCAAGAAGCTCCTGAAACTGAAGATCGATACAGGTATAGACCAGCGTACGGTGGTAAGCGGTATAGCCGAGTTCTTTAACCCGGAGGAGATCATCGGGCAGCAGGTAAGCATACTGGTGAACTTGGCGCCACGCGAGATCAAAGGCATTACGAGCCAGGGTATGATTCTGATGGCCGAGCATGCAGATGGTTCGCTGGCGTTTGTGCAGCCGGGCAAAGCGGTATCGAACGGCGGTACGGTAAGCTAAATCAGAGTTCGTATCAAAAGAAAAACCTCACATGTCTTCGGGCAGGTGAGGTTTTTTCGTGTAATGGTCTTTGCTGATTCAAAAGGGATTGATCCGTCAGGTATAGCAGATGGATTTTCTCACCTTCATCCCCGGTCAAAGAACAACCAGGCAAGGATATAACTGATGAGAACGGCTCCGATTCCGAGCGCAAAAACAGTATAGGCCAGCTTCAGCAAACGATACTTTCTGGACAGCACTTTTCCCTGCAGGTAAATATTATCGGCCATGCTGTTGTAGAGCAGGTTATGGTCCCGCATGATGTTGCGAATGCCATCGCGGTAGGTATAGGCATCCAGCTGAATAAAGTCTCCGAAAAACAGGAAGTCTATCTTGTTTTCAGGTATAGCTGCTTTCTTGATATTAGGCCGGGTGGAGCGTATGGCCAGGATAACCGTCACCAGGCAAACCACGGTGAGCAGGATGGAAGGGAGCAGCAGATGCGGCACATCCTGAAATTTGCTGAAAAAGGACGAAATCATAATAGAAGCGATGATGGCGTTGACCGAGATAAGCATGTTGGCTTTGTTGTCGGCGATCACACTCAGCTGCAGATGACTGGCCATCGTTGTCCGGAACATGGTTTCGATCCCCTTGCTCACTTTTTGTTCTTTTTCCTTCCGCAGCTCTTTCTTCAAATCTTTGTTTTCCTCCCAGAGCTCCTCCAGCTCCGCGTTGTCTTTGCTGAGCTCCTTCCGCTTTTTCTTTAAGAGCTTCAGGTTATTTTCTTTGCCGTCCGAAAAGGCGCGTTTGGCATACTTGGTAAAATAATAATGTTTTTTCAGCAGCACTAAATGCTGGTCAATCCAGGCGTACTGGCCAATTTTGGTGCTCGCATCCGCCGCTTTCTTTTCGGCCTTCTCCACATAGTCATCCGCCGCCAGAAAACTGGCCACTGCGTCGCAGAGGGCTTCTTCCAGCAGATCCTGAGGCTGTTGCGGGTAACGCGTGGCGGCGATGCTCTGGGATATTCTCAATATCTCGGCTTTGGACAGGCCACAGCTCACCAGGAACTCCGTAACCGGTGCTATTTTCTGCTCCTCCAAAAGTTCTCCCGACTCATCGCAATAGAGGTCGTGGAGCCAGGCGGCCAGCAGCAGCAGCCTGGTATCGGCCTCATTGAAGTCACAAAATCTGCTGATGGCCTCTGCCACCGAAACCAATGTCCGGGTATGCTGCAGGTCAAAGCCATCTGTCTCAGGGGCGCCTTCTGTCGGGAGTTTATGTCCCACAAAGGCGTTTGCTTTATCCAGAATATCTATTTCGATCATGGCGTTGTAGCGTTAGGAATACAGCTGAAATCAAAGGGTGCAGGGATATGTTTACTTGCTTTTCGGAAAGTAAAACTAAACCGGGGTGCTTTCTTTGGTATTGATAAAGTTAAAGTATAAAGCAGTTTATTTCTACATAAAAGCAGCTTACTTAGCAGACGGACAGGTTTTTTTAGTAGCGCTCTGATTTGGGGCAGCCACTGCCGAAAGGCTTTGGGAAAGGAAGCCCGCTCTGTTCTCTGATTGCGGTTTCGAAGGGCAAAAGCTGGTGAACAAGAGGCTCCATTATCAGAAGAAGAGGTGCAACAATTGCTTTTCTAGTCTTTGCCGATGAGGTGATAGAGGCTGATTTTCAGAATTAAAACTACATCCCGAACAATGGGGCAGCTGGCAGTATTTGCTTTGATTCTGTTGCCGTGACGAGAAGGTATGCTGTCAGAGTATGGAGTTTATATAGCTTCAGGAAACACCCCGGTCA
Source organism: Pontibacter sp. HJ8 (assembly GCF_054824225.1). Lineage (NCBI taxonomy): Bacteria > Pseudomonadati > Bacteroidota > Cytophagia > Cytophagales > Hymenobacteraceae > Pontibacter > Pontibacter sp. HJ8. The sequence continues at coordinate 15,591 of NZ_JSYF01000389.1, read as the reverse complement.
TGCGCCAGCATTGTCAGCTTGCCGCCCTTCAGTTCAACGACATAGAAGGGTATGCTGCGGGTATGCAGCTGCATGAAGAGCAGGCGTTGGCGCTCAAAGACCGGTACCGCCAGGCGTTGCATCCGGTGCATGCGCCATACCCTGGCCGTATCGTTCCACACGGCGGCGACAGCATGCTGCGCATCTTTTACAGGGCAGCGGAAGCAGAGAAAAGTGTTTTAGCTACATAACAGGCTTTTGTGTAGGAGCCAAAAATTACACCGCTATACCTGAGACAAGACCCGTTAGCCAATGACCACGCCGGCCTCACCTGCCGCTACAACAGGCTGTCCTTTCATCCGTTGCTGCTCCATCAGCTGCACGACCCAGTAAAGCCCTATCGCCGTCAGCACCGACAAAGCCCCCACGCTCCACCACAAGGTAGCAAAGCCATGATTGGATACGATGGTCATGCCCAGGTAAGGAGCCACCACGTGTGCGGCCGAGTAGGAGATGGTATAGAGCCCCATATAAGAGCCCCGGTTGCTTTCTGTAGAGCGTTCTACGGCAATGGTGGCCATGAACGGCATCGCCAGGATTTCGGCAATACTGAGCAGCAGCATGGCCACGTAGAGCACACTTACCTGCTGGAACAGGTTCAGAAGCACAAACGACGCTCCCAGGATCAGCATACCGGTCACGATCAACACCGATTTCCTTACTTTGTCCCCGATCAGGTATACTGCGATCATCTCCAGCAGGAAAACGATGAAGCCATTCAGGGCAAGCAGGCTGCCTATACCTCTTTCGGACAGGTCGTATGCCTGGCGGTAGTAGAGCGGGAGCGTGGTGATGAACTGAAAGAAAATGGATGCAAAGCAGCAGCACAACACCGTAAAAATAAGGAAGGGCACATCCTTGTAAGGCGAACGGGGAGAAGCGTCTGTCGTGATTTGTTTTTTCCGGCGCTGCGGGCTGTGTCCCTGTTGCTTGCGGAAGTAGAAGTAGAAGAAGATGCCGGCGGCCACACACGTTGCGCCATCCGCAATGAACAACCAGCGGTAAGAGATAGCTGCCAGAAAGCCGCCCAGCGCCGGGCCAATTGAAAAACCCAGGTTCAGGGCCATGCGGTTGAGCGAGAAAGCGCGGGTTACATTCTCCGGTTTGGCATAGTGGGCGATAGAGGCCGAGTTGGCAGGCCGCAAGGTATCGTTCACCAGGCTGAGGATGAAGACGCCTGCTGCCATGTATTCGAACTGGCGCAGGTTGAGCAGTACAAAATACAAGCTGCCACCCAGTGTCAGGCTCAGGAACTGTACTTTGAAGTGGCCCACGCGGTCGGTGAGCCAGCCCCCCAGGAAAGAGCCGCATACGGAGCCCAGGCCGTAAATACTCAGGATCATGCCGGCTTCCTTCAGCGGATAGTCCAGCACCTCTGTCAGGTATACGGCCAGGAAAGGCGTCACCATGGCGCCGCTCCGGTTGATGAACATCACCAGCGACATCATCCAGGCTGGGCGGGAGAGGCCTCCGAAGGCATTGCGGTAGAGCAGGAGTAGGCGTTTCATGATGTGTTGGTGGTAGTGGCCCCGGCAAGTTTAAGCAAGGTATACCTTGTTTTCTCCGTAAGAGAGCCAGCTATACCTGCCATTGGTGAGGGTTTATCCTGTTGCTTACTTTTCTACAAAAGAGACCGGCCGGATCGGGAAGAATTTGTCTACCAGTCTGAGCAGCCGGATACGCGTGTTTTTGACCTTCTTTCGGATAGGAAGTTGCCTGAAATCGAAGCTGGCCATCCGCCGGATGTCCTGCTCCAGGGTATAGGACTTGAGCAACGACTCCAGGAAAAAGGCGGTGATGGCTTCGTTCCAGTCCTCTTTGGTAGACCAGTAATGGCCGATCCAGGGGCTGGCGGCTTGCAGGCCGTACGTTTTGTCCAGCGCGACTGAGATGGCGAACTGCTCGATCAGGCGCCTCGTCACGCCGGCGGCACACATGTCATCACAAATCTGCAGCGCCAGCCGGATGGCCTCCAGGTTCTTCTGGGCAGGTATAGCCACCACGCCGGCATTCCACATGCTGCTGCCGTTGTCGATAATCACGCCGCCGAAAGCTTTGTGCTGCACCTGGCTCCACATCGTTTTTTCGGTTTTGCTGCCGAGCTCCGAGAGCTTCCCTTCCTGCTCATGCATCAGCGCTATACCTTGTGCGAGCAGTTGCTGAAAGCTTTGCAGGTCGTGGTGCAGGAACGTATCCGTATCCAGGTATACGACCGGGTGTCGGCCGTTTTTCAGCATAAAGTCTTCGATCGCCTTGATCTTGACACGCCAGAAAAAGTCATGCTCGCCTTTCCATTCCTGTAACAACTGTTCCGTCACCGGCACCACGTTCACAAACTTGCCGAGGTGGGTATAGAACTCCGGATGATCGGTGTACATGTGGATAGAGTTCACCTGCTCCCGCTGCTGCAGAAAAGAAAGCATGCAGAAGTTGGCCTGGTAGTGGTTCTTGATGTTGGCGCCGAAGGTCAGGAAAAGTAGATCCATGGTAGGTTGCTTACTTCGTATTATACTGGTTCATGGTGCGCTCCAGGCCGATACTGCCAAAGGCGATAGCCGAGTCCGCAGCCTTCTCAATGATGGTTTGCAGTTCTGCCTTTTCGTCGTCGCTGAAGGTGCTGAGCACATAATCTACCTGTTTGCCTTTGTGGAAAGAGTCGCCGACACCAAAACGCAGTCGTGGGTAGTTGTTGTGCCCCAGCGTCTGCTCGATGTGCTTGAGACCATTGTGGCCGCCGGCACTGCCTTTGGCCCGTATGCGCAGTTTCCCGAATGGTAAGGCAATGTCATCGGTGATCACCATCATCTGGTCCGGCGTGAGCTTCAGGCTATTCAGGTAGTGCCCTACTGCCTTGCCGCTCAGGTTCATGTAGGTGGTAGGCTTTACCAGCACATAGGTGCGTCCTTTGCTCTTGATCTCCGCAACGAAGGCATGCCGGCCCACCTCAAACTTTCCATCAAATTTCTTTGCCAGGTAGTCCAGCACCATAAAGCCAATGTTGTGACGCGTCTCTGCATACTCAGGACCTATATTGCCGAGGCCCACGATCAGGTATTTCATACTGGTATCTTCGGTAATGGCTACTGCTTCTTCACGAAAGCCAAGCCATTGTTTTATGTTCTGGATTGTTGAATTGCTCAATTGTTAAAGTATTGATTGGCGTGGTATGGTATTGAAAAAGCAATTTAGCCATTTAACAATTAAACAGTTTAACCTTTAATTAAAAACAAAAATCCTGCCCTGCTCGGAGCAGGACAGGATTCAGATTGCTTTTGAAGCCGTAAGGATTACTTCTTACCGCGGGTTTCTTCAGCCTGTGCACTCTTAAGAGCACGTGGAATAGTAACAGTTGCTACCGGCGCAAGTGAGTTGGTCAGGATCTCGTAGTCACCTTTCGCAATTTTGCTTACTTTGATAGACTTACCAAGTTCCAGCTCAGAGATGTCCACCTCGATTGCGTCTGGCAGGTTAGCAGGAAGCGCTTTGATCTTCAGCTTACGCAGTTTTGTCACAAGCTTACCACCGGCCATTACACCTGGTGAGTTGCCTACAAATTTAACCGGAACGTCGATCTTAACTGCTTTGTCATCCTGTAACAGCAGGAAGTCAACGTGCAACAACATTTCGTTCACCGGGTGGAACTGTAAGTCCTGAAGGATCGCTCTGTAGTGCGTGCCTTCGATATTCAGGTCTACTTCGTATACTACTGGAGAATAAACTAAGTCTCTGAACAGGATAGCTGGTGCGTAGAAGTGAATTTGCTCAGCGCCGCCATATAATACACCTGGTACATAAGACTCATTACGCAGCTCTTTCGTCTGCGCTTTGCCGAGATTTGCTCTTTTAAACCCTATAATCTCTAAAGTTTTCATAAAAATGAATTTGTTAAAATTTCAGGCTACAAAGGTAGGAATTTAATTGTTGATTGTTGAATTGCTGATTGTTTTTTTCTAGGAAAGTACAATCCAACTCAAGAATCAATTTTTAACTACCTGCCAAACCTGCTTCAATATTATATCTTATGCTGGTTGTCAATCATTGCGAACAACAATTAACAACCAGCCATCAACAATTAAATTAAATAAACAGTGAGCTGATCGACTCGTGCGTTACCACGTTGTTGATGGCGCGGGCAAACAATTCGGAGAAAGAAAGCACTTTGATTTTGGAGCAATCCTGACGCAATGGAATCGTGTCGGATACCACCAGTTCTTCCAGTACCGAGTTCTCGATGCGCTCGTAAGCCGGGCCGGAAAGAACCGGGTGTGTAGCGATCGCTCTTACTGATTTAGCTCCTTTGTCTTTGAGCAGTTTAGCAGCCTGGGTGATGGTGCCGGCTGTATCCACCATGTCATCCACCAGTACCACATCCATACCTTCCACGTCACCGATCACCTGCATGGAGGCAATCTCATTGGCACGTTTGCGGTGTTTGTCGCAGACAACCATCTCAGCACCGAAGTTTTTGGCGAAGGCTCTTGTTCTTACCACACCCCCTACGTCCGGAGAAGCGAAGATCAGGTCCGAGCCCAGGTTGAGGCTGCGCAGGTAAGGCACGAAAATGGCCGAACCATCGAGGTGGTCTACCGGGATGTCGAAGAAGCCCTGGATCTGGCCGGCGTGCAGGTCGCAGGTCATCAGGCGGTCAGCGCCGCAGGACTGTATGGCGTTGGCCAGTACTTTGGAACCGATGGAAACGCGGGGCTTGTCTTTTCTGTCCTGACGGGCATAGCCGTAGTACGGCATCACGACGATCACTTTGTGTGCTGATGCACGCTTGGCTGCGTCGACCATCAGCATGAGTTCCATCAGGTTGTCGGCTGGCGGAAATGTGGACTGTACCAGGAATACTTCTGCGCCACGCACCGACTCATTGAAGTGGGGTGCCATTTCTCCATCGCTAAAACGCTGTAATTCAAGGTCGCCGAGCTTAGTGCCGTAAGCGGCAGCTATTTTTTCGGCCAAGTATTTGGAGGCGGAACCAGCGAAAATTTTTACCTGTGGCATAATGCGGCTAAATGCTAATTGTTGTAGGGTTAGGTTTAGATTATTATGCCCGCAAAGCTACAAAATTCCTGAAACATGCCACCTGATATTTCTGATTTTTAATTAGTTACAGCTGAGCCTAAAGCAAGAAGAGCAACACTCTATGGGGAGTGTTGCTCTTCTAAAAGTTGTCCGACCAGGTTTCGAACCTGGACTCTTCTGAACCAAAATCAGACGTGTTGCCAGTTACACCATCGGACAATCTCTACTAAACTTCCGTGCCAGAAGCACCGTTGTCGTTTGATGTTGCAAAGATAGGTAGACGATTTTAAACTGCAAACATTTGGTGCAAAATATTTAAAATAATTTAGTCCAAAATCTGCTCCAGTGCTGTGTCATAGTGCTTTTTGGCTACCGTCACCGCATGGAAAAGCTCGCCGTCGATGTGACAGTCGTGGGCTGTTACTTTACCTAAATTCGTGAAATTCACGCCCTTATTTTGCAAGGCCTGCTCAAAAGCAGCCTGCTGCTCCGGCGAAACAGAAACCACTACACGGCTCTGGCTCTCACCAAATAAATAAGCGTCTTTTCTGAAATTTTTGTCCGTCTCTACATCAAAGCCAAGTTCATTTGGCATACCTGCCTCCAGCAGCGCGATGTACAGACCACCGTCCGCCACGTCATGTGCCGACTGCACCAACCTTTGAGCGATCACTTCCCGGATGGCATCCTGCAGCTTCACTTCTTCTTCCAGAATGAAATGCGGGGCAGGGGAGAGCTTCACGTTGTGGAAAGAGTACAGGTACTCCGATGAAGCGATGTCGTTCTGCGCATCTCCAACCAGGTAGATCAGATCGCCGGCCTTCTGGAAAGCCAGTGTCATTTTGTTGTTCTTATCTTCGAGTATACCCAGCATACCAATCGTAGGCGTCGGGAACACCGGGCCTTCGTCCGAAGACTGGTTGTAGAAGCTCACGTTACCGCCAGTTACCGGTGTACCGAGTGCGGTGCAGGCCTTGCTCATGCCTTTGATGGCGCCCACAAAGTGCCAGTATACCTCTGGCACGTAAGGGTTGCCGAAGTTGAGGCAGTTGGTGATGGCTACCGGCTCAGCGCCGGAGCAAACGATGTTACGGGCAGCTTCGGCCACCGCAATGGCCGTTCCCTCTTCCGGGTCTGCGTATACGTAGCGGCTATTGCAGTCCACGGTTACGGCGATCGACTTGTTGGTGCCTTTCACTTTCACCAGGGCAGCATCCGAAGGGGCATTGGTCGTCATGGTGGCGGTGCCTACCATGGAGTCGTACTGGCGGTATACCCAGCGCTTGGAAGCGATGTTGGGGTGCATGGCCAGGAACTCAGCTACGGCCTGGTAATCTTCCGGCTCGGCTACCTGGTCGATGTTGAATTTTTTGGATTCGGCAAAGTAAGCCGGTTCACGGTACTCTCTGTGATAAACCGGAGCGCCACCGCCCAGTACCAGGTCGTTGGCAGGAACTTCAGCCACCAGTTCGCCGCCCAGGTAGTAGCGCAGGGTACCCCCTTCTGTCACCACGCCAATCTGCTCGCAGTACAAGTCCCACTTGTCGCAGATAGCTTTGATAGACTCCTCATGGCCTTTCTTCATCACGATCAGCATACGCTCCTGGCTTTCGGAAAGCAGGATCTCGAACGGTACCATGTTCGCCTGACGCGTAGGCACTTTGTCCAGCCAGATATCCATGCCGTGCTCGCCTTTGGCGCTCATCTCGGAAGTGGAGCAGGTGATGCCGGCAGCGCCCATGTCCTGCATACCGATCACGTGGCCGGACTGAATGATCTCCAGCGTCGCCTCCAGCAACAATTTCTCCTGGAAGGGGTCACCTACCTGAACAGAAGGAAGGTCTTTGGCCGAATCTTCGGTAATGTCTTTGGAAGCAAAGGCTGCACCGTGTATACCGTCCTTGCCAGTAGCAGAACCCACGATGAACACCGGGTTGCCAACTCCATACGAAGTGGCAGAAGCCGTTTCGCCTACTTTTACGATACCTGCCGAAAAGGCATTTACCAGCGGGTTGATGTTGTAGCACTCGTCAAAGAAAAGCTCGCCGCCCACCGTAGGTATGCCGAAGGCATTGCCGTAGTCGCCGATGCCTTTCACAACACCTCGTAAAAGACGCTGTGTTTTCTCTGAACGCGGGTTGCCGAAGCGGAGGGAGTTAAGCTGCGCGATTGGTCGGGCACCCATCGTGAAAATATCTCTGTTGATACCACCCACGCCGGTCGCTGCGCCCTGATAAGGCTCAATGGCAGAAGGGTGGTTGTGTGATTCTATCTTGAAGCTACAGGCGTAGCCATCGCCGATGTCCACGAGGCCGGCATTCTCTTCGCCAGCCTTGGCCAGCATACGCGGCGAGTCCTTGGGCAAAGTCTTGAGCCAGACGATGGAGTTCTTGTAAGAGCAGTGCTCCGACCACATAACAGAAAATATACTGAGTTCTGTGAAGTTCGGGGTGCGCCCTAATATTTGCTTGATCTTTTCAAATTCCTCTTCCAGAAGGCCGAGCTTCTGTGCTGTTTCTACTGTAGTCAGTTCTTGTTCCACGTTTTGTCTGGCTTAGGTAAACGGATAAACAAAAGTAGGAACTTATAGATTAAGAAGACAGCTTTCTTGCGGTTTTTGCTCAAATGCAACCTCTCCGTCACGATCAGCAGGCAGGTAGGGAAGTTTGTGGCGCAGGCGAAGTGGCAAGGTGTGGATAAATATCCAAGCTTTTCTGAGAATTGTCTGTCACCATTGCAGCATTGCTGCGTAAAGTAGTCTTCTAAAGCTTAGAATATGATTCTCTCTACCATGACTGTCAATCCTGATATGATTACGACTACCTGCGGACGCCACCTGGATCTCAGCCGATCTGAGCTGGTGATCGAGCGTGCCAATAGTCTCTTCAGTTACAACATTCACAAGCTTGACTCGGGAGAATATGTCATAGCGGAGAAGTTTTATGCCAATCCATTCAATAACCGGTATATCCTGCTCAACGACGAGCAGATCGAGATGCTGAAAGCGCTTTAGACAATACAGATACCTTTTACTTTATACCATTACAGTTTTTAGATTATGCATAAATTACTTGCCTTCAGAATATTCAGGGCTATCTGGGCCCAGATCCAGTAATCTTCGGATTCATCGTTCTTGCAGGTCTTCCAGCTCACCAGCTTTGGCCTTTGCTATACCTTTAAATCTCATAATTTAGCTGCTAATGAAAGCCTATGTTCCAGATAAAAACACAAGGTATAGGTGTGCCTGCCTGATGGTAAAATAAATAGTTGCTTCTGGTTGGAAAAGAAGCTTAGAGGGATTATATTTATCAGTAAATTTATACTACTAATCCTTCTGCTTTATGAAACCGGCTTACTTATTTCCCATCTTGTTGCTGACAGGTTTTGGCTTCTACCAGTCAAGCCTTTCTGAATCATCCAGGCAACCTGACCGTCCTTACACTACAGGCGGTACTGGGCTAGTGACTGCCAGCCAGGATACGGCCAAGGTGCCGTATGTACGGGATGCCGACAAGAAGAAGAAAAAGAAGAAAGCAGATAAAACTCCGGCTTCGAAAACAACAAAGATCACCTATACCTTGGGGATATCACGCGCTTCCATCGCCCGTAGAACGGATGAGGGGCATCATGTCGAAATTGAGGTGATGTCGTCGGGGAGTAAAATGCGTGCCCTGGATGATCTCCAAATGATAGGCAGTAGCGGTTCCCAGGTGTCAGGAGGCAACTTTCTTGGATTTGATAATATTGAATTGCCGTTCGAGGGATCCATTCGCTTTAAGGCTGTAAACAAAATGAACAGTGCTGTCTACGACAGGGAAGTACGATTCGTGGTGAAGGACCCAGGTCGGTGGGTGGTCAGGCTGGAGCTGTAAGCATCTGACGAATACGTTTAGGTATGGAGGCTTTGTAAAACATCGGCCTATACCTGAATTGCCTTCGTAGAGGAAGCGAACAAACGTAACAAAAAGGGCCGCCGGTATGCACCGGCGGCCCTTTTATATACTATGGAAGTAAGCATTGGCTTAGTCTTCGTCAGGAGCAGTTACTGCTGCTGAGCGCTTTTTATCGCCCCCGTTCTCTACCTCCCGGTTGATCTCCTTGATATCGACAGGCTGGGAGAAGTCGCCAAGAAGATGCCTGGTGAAATAGTCACCCATCATCCAGAAGAAATACTCCGTCATATCGCCGAAGCCGTGGCGCTGGCCAGGCAGCAGCATGAAGTCGAAGCGCTTGTTGGCTTTGATGAGCGCGTTGGCCATGCGGATGGTATTGGCCGGGTGCACGTTGTTGTCCACATCGCCGGTCACCAGTAGCAGGTTTCCTTTCAGGTTGCGCGCCAGATCCGGGTTCTTTTCGATGGCATATACAAACGTCGTATCTCCCTTCGGGGTCACGACCTCTTTCACGCCATGGTGCTTCTCGCTCCACCAGCGGTTGTAGATGTTGTTCTCGTGGTTGCCCGCGCCCGAAACAGCTACCTTGAAGAAATCAGGGTATACCAGCATGGCCGCCGTCGACATAAAGCCGCCACCGGAGTGCCCTGTTATACCTACCCTGTCGATATCGATGAACTTGTGGCGGTCTGCCAGCTGCTCTATAGCCGATTTCTTGTCGGCCAGGCCGTAATCGCGCAGGTTGCCGTAGCCGTAGGTATGGTACCACTTGGAGCGAGCCGGGTGGCCGCCTCTGTTACCCACCGTGATCACGACAAAACCTAGTTGCGACAAGCGGTCGATGCGGTCCATGCTGCGGCCGAAAGCTTTGTTGACCGCCTCTGTCTGCGGACCCGGGTATACGTACGCGATGATCGGGTAAGTCTTGGTAGAGTCAAAGTCGAACGGCTTGTACATCACGCCATAAATATCGGTGATGCCATCGTCTGCTTTTACCATGAAAGGCTCCGGGAACTTATAGCCTGTGCTCATCAGACGGCTCAGGTCCGCTTTCTCCAGGTCCATCACTTTGCGGCCTTTGTTGTTATACACAGCAGTCATCGGCACGGTGTTCACCCTGGATGCCGTGTTCACGAAGTAGCTGTTGCCATCGTTCATGCTCGCGCTGTTGTCGAAGTTGCCTTTGTTGAGCAAAGCGAGGCCGCTGCCGTCGAAATTGATGCGGTAGAGGTGCATCAGGTAGGGGTCTTCGCCTTCTTCACGACCATTGGCGGTAAAGTATAGCACGCGGTTTTTCTCGTCAATCCCTACAATGTCTTCGGAGTGGAAGGAGCCGGAGGTGATTCTGTTTTTGAGTTTACCTGCTCCGTCATAAAGATAGAAGTGGCCCCAGCCATCACGCTCAGACCAATGGATGATCTCCTTGCCGCCGTTCACCAGGCCAATGCGTGTTACTTCCACATAGGTGTTGAAGCGCTCCTGGATCACGGGCGTTACTTTTCCTGAAGCAATATCGAGTTCGCAAACATCTATCTTTTTGAGGTCGCGGCTGGTGCGGGTGAAGTAGAGTTTGCTGTTGGTGCCGTGCCAGAGGTTGGCCCGGTTCTCATCGTCGCGGCTCTTTTGCAGGGCAGGCGCAGACCAGAGTGAAAGCTCCTGGTCTTTGAAAGCAGCGGCATTGATCTTTTTCTGGGTTTTGGCAGCAAAATCAAACAGCAGGAATTCCCGGATCGGCGCTTCCTTTTCGCCCGGCATCTGATATTTATACGTTTCCAGCGCAGGTCTTCCTTGGGCCGTGTTGTGGATCACCCACAGGTCTTTCACTTTGCGCTCGTCGGTACGGATCATGGTGAAGTGCTTCGAATCCGGTGACCAGAGGAGAAAGGCCGGCTTGCGGTTCTTTTTGTTTTTCGCGCGCTCCACATTTGTTTCGCCACGTGAGTCGCCATAGGTATAATACTCCACGCCATCTTTGGTGAGCTGGTGCTCGACGATGGTGGTGTCCTTGTCATTCTTCAGCGCCTTCTCATAGTTGGCTTTGTCCATCCAGTACAGGTTATGCTCCTTGGCATACACAACCACCGACTGGTCCGGAGAGATGGAAGCCCAGCGTGGCTTGGCCTTTGGTTTCTCATAGTCCTTTAGCTCTACCAGTTGCTCCGTTTGCAGGTTGTACTGGAAGTAAAAGGTTTTCTTTTCCAGTGAGTCCGCCAGCTTCTTGTCCAGGCGGTCCTTTTTCACCTGGTCGATGGTGCTCTTGATCTCGAACTGCACGCTCTTTTCGTCTTCCGTGAATTTGAGATTCTGCACCGGGAGGTTCTGTGCATCGAAAGCGTCCTGCACGATCATGGTCACAGCAGAAGCCACCTTGGCATTGTCAAAGATCAGCCTCTTCGACTTAGTAGCCGGGTCTACCAGGTACCAGTTCTTGCCATTGCTGGTCTCGTACTCGTACCAGAAGCGGTCGGAGTTTTTGAGCCAGTGCGGATCAAGGGTGGTAGTAAAAATGAGTTTTTCCAGTTTTTTGGGTGAAAAGCGGGAAGCTAACTGGTAATTCCCTTTGGCCGGCGCTGCAGGTTGAGCCTGCACCCCGATGCCCGCTATGAGCAGCATAGCGATCAGGTAAATTTTCTTCATGAAAAGGTTAGTTGGGTAGTTAAGATAATAGGGTGCAAATAAGTAAAAAAATAACAGCTGTTACAGGCAGGTACAGGTAATGTTACAGCAAGGCTGTACGTACTGTGTATTTCTGGCTGTGCAAGGGTATAGACTGTCTGGCTGCTCCAAAGTTTAAAAGGCATAAAAATATTGCAGCAGCAGGAGAGGGGCGTTTGCTCGTTGAAATTCCCGTGCACGAATGACACACCTGGCGCGAATGTGTAGTCCATACCTTTATCGGTTCTTTCGGACTTCCCAGTCCGAAAGTAACCTGTAGGGGATTTCCTAATCCCCGCTATACCTGTCTCGTGCAAGCCATGGAATGCAAATTGGGAAATCCGAGAAATCGAAGGCTATCATGGGGTATCACGCCACACGTGCCGGCCGGTAGGAACAGAAGAGGCCCAATGCCTCACACGCGCCTGAGGCGAGCGAGTGCGCTAGAATGGGTAGTGAATTAAGAATAAAAAGGATCTGCTGTCAGGTGGCCAACTCCAGCGCAAATCACAGGCCTTGCCAGAGATAAACCCCCTGTTATACCTGCATCTCCGGCTTTATTTGTATCTTGTGCGCTATGCTCTGGTTTTGAGTAGGTTAAAACTTTTTGGGGTGTTGTATGGAATTGTCCCTTTTATACATTAGTTTTGCACCCTGAAATAGCTCCGTTATAATAGTTAATCAATATAAAAAGTCAAATGGCGAATATTGGCAGAATTACCCAAGTTATCGGTCCGGTGGTGGACGTTAGCTTTGCGGGTGAAAACGCAAAACTACCAAATATCCTCGATGCGCTTGAGGTAATAAAAGAAAGCGGCCAGCGCATCGTGCTGGAAGTGCAGCAGCACCTCGGCGAAGATCGTGTACGTACCATTGCAATGGACTCTACAGAAGGCCTTACACGTGGTGCACAGGTAAATGACCTGGGTGGCCCGATCACTATGCCAACTGGAAATGCCATTAATGGCCGTCTGTTCAACGTAATCGGCGAAGCAATTGATGGTATACCGCAGCCCGCTACTACTACGCGTCTGCCAATTCACCGTGCTGCGCCTCTTTTCGAAGAACTTGCAACTTCTTCTGAAATCCTCTATACCGGTATTAAAGTAATCGACCTGTTAGCGCCTTATGTGAAAGGTGGTAAAATTGGTCTTTTCGGTGGTGCCGGGGTAGGTAAGACCGTATTGATCATGGAGCTGGTAAACAACATTGCCAAGGCCTATTCCGGTCTTTCTGTGTTTGCCGGTGTTGGTGAGCGTACGCGCGAAGGAAACGACTTACTTCGTGAATTCCTTGAGTCAGACATTATCCGTTACGGTGCCGAGTTTAAGCACTCCATGGAGTCCGGCGGATGGGATCTGACGAAAGTAGACATGGCAGAACTTGAGAAGTCGCAGGCGACACTTGTGTTCGGTCAGATGAACGAGCCTCCTGGGGCCCGTGCACGTGTGGCCCTGTCTGGTCTTACTGTAGCGGAAAACTTCCGTGACGGTGATGGTACTGGTGCAGGCCGTGACATCCTGTTCTTTATCGACAACATCTTCCGCTTTACTCAGGCAGGTTCTGAAGTATCAGCTCTATTAGGTCGTATGCCATCAGCAGTAGGTTACCAGCCAACGCTGGCAACTGAAATGGGTGCCATGCAGGAGCGTATCACGTCTACTAAGCGTGGATCCATTACATCCGTACAGGCCGTTTACGTACCTGCGGATGACTTGACTGACCCGGCTCCGGCGACGACTTTCGCTCACTTGGACGCTACCACAGTACTTTCCCGTAAGATTGCCGAGTTGGGTATCTACCCGGCGGTGGATCCACTGGACTCTACTTCCCGTATCCTGTCTGCCGACGTGCTGGGCGAAGCCCACTACGGTACAGCACAGCGCGTGAAAGAGATTCTGCAGCGTTACAAAGAACTTCAGGACATCATCGCCATCCTGGGTATGGACGAACTTTCTGAAGAAGATAAGCAGGTGGTACACAGAGCGCGCCGTGTGCAGCGTTTCCTGTCTCAGCCTTTCCACGTTGCAGAGCAGTTCACCGGTCTGAAAGGAGTTCTTGTAGACATCAAAGAGACCATCCGTGGCTTCAACGAGATCATGGACGGTAAGTACGATCACCTGCCTGAGGCAGCCTTCAACCTGGTAGGTACCATTGAAGACGCCGTAGCAAAAGGTGAGAAGATGATGGCTGAAGCAGCAAAATAGGTTAAACAAGTTCTGAGTTCTGAGTTCTGAGTCTCGAGTTTTCGGGTATAACTCAAAACTCAGAACTCGTGACTCAAGACTCAGAAGATGTATTTAGAAATAATCACACCTGATAAAAAGGTTTTTGCCGGTGAGGTAGAGGCAGCTCAGTTTCCTGGAACCAACGGTTCGTTTGAAGTGCTGAACTCGCACGCCCCCCTTATCAGCACCATGGAAAGCGGCAGAATCCGTATCACCACCAAACAAGGACAAGAGTTCTTTATCGTGGATGGTGGTGTGGTAGAAGTGCTGAACAACAAGATCATTGTACTGGCTGAATCAGTAAGCGAGTAACAACAGCACCAGCTAAAGCATAAAAAAGCCCCTTCTGTTCGATAAGAGCAGAAGGGGCTTTTGTTTTTACAGGAAAGTTATTCCGGTTTTTCATCCAGCTCGATGGCTTCCAGCATGTGGGACAAGATCGGCGCGCATTTCTCCCGGCAGGCCGGGTAAAAGTGGCCATGTTTCCAGAAATCAGATTTAGGGGATAATCCCCACCAGAATTCTGCCATGGCTATGGGTGTCATGTCGTGTTGGAACGCGTGCTGCAGGAGCTTCGGAGCAGCACATTCTCCGGCTCCAGCAGGCGGATTGTTGTTGGTCGTGTTTAGGAAAATGTCGCGTAAGCTTTTTTCTTCCCCCGCTTGGTTCAGGAAATGGTAGTGGTCGAAGAGTTTGCCCTGAAGCGCGATAGAGTTTGTTTTGCGCAGATTCAGAAGCAAAGCAAGTCTCATCCGGTTTTCATCTGTACATAGCTGCCCTTCAAGTGCTTTTATTTCCTGATTGATGCGCGTCAGCTCCGTCATTCCTTTGTTCAGGAAGCTGCCTTCTGTCAGACTGTCAAAAACAGGTGGTACGAATTTAGCATGGTGGTAGCCACCCGCTAATTTCCCTGAAAAAGCAGCCAGATAACCCACTTTATGTTGTGCTGTTCTGACTACCAGCACGCCAAACATCTTTCCAATGACGGCTCCTTCTTTTCCTGCCTCTAAGCCGAAGTTGTGGTCCCATTCATTCTGGTTTTGGAGGTGCAACTGGAGTTCTTCGGATGCCAGCAGGCAGAGCGGGTGCGGCTCATATTCGAACGGGTAGGTGAACTTTTCTGGCAATCTGTAAGCCGCTATGGATCGATCGAAAGGGAGAAAGAACTTGCTTTCGAGTGGTATTGATTGAATCAAACTCAGGGTGTGTTATGTGTTGTGCAGTTCCTGCTATACACACCAGGAACAGTGATCGGGAATGTTGGCTAGTGTAAAAGACAGGGTTATAAAGTGCCTGATTATTAATCAGGTATGGTTGCAAGAAGTTATTCTTTTACTTTGATATAGGTTTCAATATTTAGTCTGTCTACCCCTGCGCTTACCACTTTTTCTACTCCCTTTTGAATGAGTGTATCCCCCTTCAGAGCAATCGTAAAGGTGAAATCGTTCCCCTCCCATTCCCGGGCACTGCAATATTCCAGATGTTCTGTGTACAAACTGTCTTTGAGCGAATAAGGGCCTCCTCCGGAAACAAAAATAGCAGAATCTTTGCCTTTAGTAAGATCATGCTGTAAAAAGGCAAAGTGGGTTTCATTGATGATCTTTATAAAGGATACATCTTTGGTGTAATTCGTTACAGTGGTATCGCCTTTCTCTATTAGCGTGGCCTCCATCAACTGCCAGGTTCCGGTTATCGGATTGGGAGTCGTTTTTGAGGTCATATCACCAGTTTCTTTTCCACACGACATG
>NZ_JSYF01000041.1:0-35225 GCF_054824225.1 Pontibacter sp. HJ8 | reverse complement strand
ACCTATCCCGATATAGGTATAGTTTAAATTTAAATTAATTAACAACAAGAAGCTTCCTGCCCGCTTAAAATATCCGCCAGTTTTTGCTTATGCTATACCTGGTTTTAGCGCTTTACAGGCGCAATATCCGCTTTTTATGAATTTAAGGCTATCTGTTGCTTTAAATAAACATTTCATCACTTTACAGGGTGCAATATTGCATACAATTCTGGTTTCAATGATGTTGCAACACAAATATCCTCCCGCTCAGAACCTCCGTAATGCAAAATTATCAACAGGTGGTGCGCCGGCTATACCTTGTTATTTTTATCTTTTCGGCTGGCTCCCTGTCTTCTGTTGAGCCGCGCCTCATACCTGCATAGTACAACTACGAAAACTATCACCTGGTCAGTATCACTTAATTTTTAATACCATATGTAGCATTTCTAATTCTAAAACATCTTTTATGAGACTAAACGTAACTCACCACTTGCTTTACCTTCTGGGGCTACTTCTCCTGCTGACTTCCGGTACTGCAAAAGCCCAGTCAGCCCTGGATGTTGCCCTCAGGCACATTGACCTGAAAAAAGCTGACTATAAGTTAAGCGCCGCTGACCTTGCAGATTATATCGTGACGGACCAGTATGTGAGCAAAAAGAGCGGAGTGACCCACATCTACCTGCGTCAGCGCTTCCAGGGCATCGAGGTAGTAGATGCCAATATCAACATCAACATAGACCGCGATGGCCAAGTGATCAACATGGGCAACCGGTTTATACCCAACCTGCGGGGGGCGATCAAGAGCAGCAGCGCTTCCCTTTCCGCCGAACAGGCAGCCAACGCGGCTGCCTCCAACCTCAAACTCCGCGTAAAAGAACCTTTCAGGATCAAAGAACGCAAAGCGCCCGGCCCCAAACTGGCAGCTGCAGCCAAGGCTGTCGTGCTGAGTGACGGAGGCGTATCGCTTTCTCCCATTCCCGCCAAGCTGGTGTATCAGCCTATGCCAAACGGGGAGGTACGCCTGGCCTGGGAAGTGGACATCTACAACCTGGATGCACAGCACTACTGGAACATGCGCGTGGACGCAGCAACCGGAAACGTGCTCAAAAAGCAAGACCTGGTCATTCATGACAACTGGGGTTTGCCTGTGGTAACAGATGAACCCGGGCAGGAAAAGACCTTTACAAAGCAAAGCAGCCCGGGCAGAACAGCCGGTAAACAGGAGCGCCTGAAAGCACAGCAGGACTTTTATACCCAAGCCCTGGCTCCCCGCTCTGTGGCCGCTGCTGCTGTTGCCTCGAGTGGTTCTTACCGGGTATACGACGTGCCTTTCGAAACACCAAGCCACGGCGAAAGGAGCCTGGTGACAGGCAAAGAGAACGCAGCTGCCTCCCCACTTGGCTGGCATAACGACGGCATCGTCTCCTATACCATCACCAAAGGCAACAACGTGCATGCCTACGAAGACCGGCTGGGAGCAAACGCCGGTACCAGCCCGGATGGCGGCACTAACCTGGTTTTTGACTTCCCGCTGGACCTTACACAGGAACCCGATACGTATGTGAAAGCGGCGACCACCAACCTGTTCTATTGGAACAACCTCATGCACGACGTTTTTTACCAGTTTGGTTTTGATGAGGTAAGCGGAAACTTTCAGCAAACCAACCTGACGGGCGAAGGCGCAAGCCTGGATGGCGTTATGGCCGAGGCCCAGGATGGCGGTGGCACTAACAATGCCAACTTCCTGACGCTGCAGGACGGTATACCGGGACGCATGCAGATGTACCTCTGGACCTCCTCCGTTCCCGCTAAGTTGCTTCATATTACCTCTCCTTCAGCGGTCGCTGGTTCCTATACCGGTATACAGGCAGCCTTCGGTGCAGAGATCAATGAAACAGGTGTTACCGGTAAGATCGTGCTGGCAGATCCTGCCAACGGCTGTAACGCGGCACCGGAACTTCCGGCTGGCTCTGTTCCCCTGCCTTTTAATAACCAAACCGAAATAACCGGCAACATCGCTCTGGTAGACCGGGGAGACTGCTCCTTTATTTCCAAAGCTCTGAATGCCCAGGCTTCCGGCGCAACCGCCATCATTGTAATCAACAACGCCGATGGCCCGGCCATGTCGATGGGAGGTGATGAAACCGGAGCACTGGTGCTTATACCTGCCATCATGATCAGCAAAGCAGATGGTGACAAACTGAAAACAGCCCTGGCCCAGGGTCTGACAGGTGCGCTCCGTCGCGAAGGGGGTGTGCCTCCGTTGCGGGACGGTGACCTGGACAACGGCATCATTGCCCACGAATACGGCCATGGCATCTCCACGCGCCTCACCGGTGGCCCAAGCACCCAGTGCCTGACAGGTGCTGAGCAGGGTGGTGAAGGCTGGAGTGATTTCTTTGGCCTGTACATGACCATGAAAGCAGGCGACACAGGCCCGCAGCGCCGCGGCATCGGCACCTATGTCATGTCTGAGTCTACGGACGGTGGCGGTATACGCCCTGCCCCTTACAGCACCGACATGGGCATCAACCCCTATACATACGGCATGATTTCCAATCCGGAGATCTCCGTACCGCATGGCGTCGGTTTCATCTGGGCGACCATGCTGTGGGACTTGACCTGGAACCTGATCGATGAGTATGGCTACGACCCGGACATCTACAGTGGCAAGGGCGGCAACAACATCGCCCTGCAACTGGTGATCGATGGTCTGAAACTGCAGCCTTGCAGCCCCGGCTTCATCGATGCCCGCGACGCTATCCTGGCAGCTGACCGCATCAACAACGGTGGCGCAAACGAATGCCACATCTGGAAGGCCTTTGCCAAGCGCGGCCTCGGCTTCAGCGCCACCCAGGGCAGCAACGACGACCTGACCGACGGGACCGAGGCTTTCGATATGCCTCCCTCCTGTAACCCGAAACTGGCTATTAACCTGAAAGCAACGCCATCGCCTGTAGCAGACGGGGCCGTGCTCACCTACAACATCCGCGTGACAAACGAAACGGCAGGTGCTGTGAGTGGGGTTACCCTGACCAATCCGCTTCCTGAAGGAACTGTTTTTGTGCAGGAGTCCGGCACCGATGCGCCAAAACTGACGAAAGGGGTGGTTACCTTCAAAGCTGTGAAAATGGCGCAGGGCGAGTCCCTCGAACGCTCTTTCAAAGTGCGGGTGAATAAAGGAACCGGCACTACGGTATACTTCCAGGATGACATGGAGAATGGCGGCAGCAAGTGGAAGATCTCCCATGGCGTAGGTCTGAGCGACTGGCAACTGAGCACCAAGAACGCGTACAGCGGCACCTCCTCCTGGTTTGCTGTCGATCCGGATGCCTTCAGTGACCAGTACCTGGTTACAGCCCAGCCGGTCACCGTTGGGGAAAATGCCCTGCTCCGCTTCCGGCACAGCTTTGCAACCGAAAATGGTTTTGACGGCGGCGTGGTGGAGATCAGCACGAACCGCGGTCTTACCTGGACCAACCTGGGCAGCAAGATGATACAAAACGGCTACAATGGAAATATTCCGTTAACCAACGCCTCTACTGTAGTTGGCCCTGCTTTCACGGGCGGCAGCAACGGGTACATCCAGACGATAGCCGATCTGAGCAGCTACAAAGGCCAGAGCGTCCTGGTCCGTTTCAGAATGGGATCCGATGTACTGACCGGCGCAACAGGCTGGTATGTGGATGATGTAGACATTGTCTCCAACCCGACCACGGTGACCAGCACAGCCTATGTCACGTCCCGCTTTGGCGGAGATGCAAGTGCGACCACAGAAACCCTGGTGCTGAAAGCAGGTATGCTGAGCCAGACCAGCGTGTCAACGGCAGTAGCGGCACAGCCACAGGACATCCTATACCCGAACCCAGCCCAAAACAGGATCACCCTGAAGCTGGCTCAGCAGACGGAAGGAAAGGTACTGGTGAGGGTGGCCAATGCGCATGGCCAGCAGGTGAGGCAGCAGGAGCTATCGGCTGACGAAGCAAACAGCGGCACAGTCCTGTCTCTGGAAGGTATGGCAACCGGTCTGTACTACTTCACCGTCACGGTGGGAGATGAGACCAGCACCCATAAAGTGATCATCAGAAAATAACAAACTATAAACCCCGAGCAAAAGCCACTTTCCCCTGGAGGTGGCTTTTCTCTTTTTAATGCATGCTTGTTTTCTACCTGGCTTGTTGCTGCTTTTTCTCTTTTTAGTTTCCCGAGCGTCTGTTCCTGGCCTAGTCGCCTGCCGGATGCAGGCGATCGGGTGGCGAAATTCAATAAAATACAATATTACAGGCGTATATCACTTAAAATACTAGGGTAATCTAAAAATATTTATAAACTTAATAATCTCCTGGCTGTTTAATTAGTAGAGGGCTCAACGAATAGCTCAAATCATGTATTTTAACTTAATACCAATGGAAGCTTTAACACCGAACATAGCAAGTGTCTTTTTCTTTCTGACATTTGCAATCTACTCGCTGCTTGTCATATTCATGCTGGTATGGGTATACCACGATGCGGAAAGCAGGGGCATACATGGGTTGCTGGTTGTGTTGCCGGCTTTTCTGACGGGTACCATCTTCGGCGTAGTGTTGTGGCTGATCTTCAGGCCAACGCTCCAACAGGAACTTGTTCCGGTACGGGTGCAGAATCGCTAGTTGACGAATAAACCGGCCAGCTAAAGGCAGTTTAGTTTTTCCTGAAAGTAGAGGCTCTTGCAGCATCGTACACTGGGAAAAGCTAAACTGTTTTTTTTGATCTGCCAGGTATAGCAACAGGTATAGAAAGCTTCCCCGGTTCCCTCCTTCCCTACTGCCCTCAGCCCCGTTAGATAGTATTCTTTAAGTTTTAAATAATCTCAGGGATTAAGTTCGTTAATTTGCGGTATAGCTATACCCCTGATGATGAAACCGATCTCTACCCTGTTGGCTACAGGCCTGTGCTGCGGCACGCTGCTCCTGAGCTCCTGCAACGACTGCGCCCCCAGCGTCATCACCCCATTTCAGCCTGAAGAAACCTCCTGGACCGTCTATAGCCAAGGTGCTACCCTAAAGATGGCTGATGAGCGTGACTCAGTATACACGTTTACGCATACCCGGCTAAGTTCTGATCCGGTGCCGGGCGAAGGTTTTGAGGTAACCGATGCCTGCATTGAGCAATATGACACACGTCGCGCAAGTGTGATGCAGGAATCGAGCACTACTCCTAAAAAGAAGCTGCCCGGCCTCTCGGTCATTGCCCTGAAGCGGCCGAATGATCTCCAGGTGACATTGGCTGTTAGCAATCGTGCAAATTTCCAGATCCCGGATATCAACACGCCGCAACACGCGTCGCTAGTGGTTAAGGGCGTCACGTATACCAATGTCTTCAGCATCATTAACCCCGATAGCAGCACCCAGGGGGTGAGCCGGATCCTGTTTAACAAGGAGTTTGGCTTTCTGCGGGTGGTATATTATAATGATAGCGTGCTCAAAAACAAGGTACTGGAGCGGGTTCCGGGATAGAAGGTTAAATTTAAAACAAGTAATCTGGCAGAGCTTGCAACCAATCGGGTTGAAAAGGAATCATACCTGCAGCAGCCACCATCCTGCTGCGTATACTTACTTCTTACAGATAACATATTAAACCTTTACACACCCAGATGACCAATTCTATCAAACTAATGGGAGCAGTTTTGCTCTCAACATTCCTTTTTTCATCGTGCCAAGAGGACTGCGACACAACTGTTACGCAGGTATCAGAGGATGAAGCAGGCTGGCTCGTCTACTCACGCGGAGATTCTGCTTACTTTATCAATGAAACGAACCAGCAAGTTAACTTTGTCAATACGGCGCTTCTTTCCGAGCAGGTACCCGGTGAGGGCTTCAGCACAACAAGTGATTGCATCGAACAATACGATGTACAGGCCTTCAGCTCAATCGAAGATCCACAGAATAAATACCCCGGCCTTGCCACTTATATTTTAAAAAAACCTGACACCCTCCAGGTGGTGATCGTAGTGGAGGAGCGTGGCGAATTTGAGATAAATGAAGCGCAACCCACTTACGCTACGTTGACGATAAACAATGTCGCCTACAGCAACGTGTTTGAAATCGTAAAGACCGACAGCACCAAAACCACCAACCTGAAGCGCTTGCGGTTCAACAAACAGTTTGGTTTCCTGAGTGCAGAGTATTACGATGGCAAGAAGCTGCAATTGATGCAGTAAAGCGCAAGCAATCAAAAAAGGCGGGCCCGGTACTTGAGAAAGTACCGGGCCCGCCTTTTTAAGTGATACAGGTTATTTAAGCAAAATTAGCTACCGTTTCATGATTCAGGTCAAAAAGCACGTCCAGCACTTTCTGCACATGCTCAGCCGGCTTTGAAAGCGAGTTGAACACATACTGCACGTTACCGGTCTTGTCAATCACGTAGATCGCTCGTCCGGGTACGATACCAAATCTGCGTGGAACCCCATACAAGTTGCGTATTTGGGCATCAGTATCGCTCAGCAGCGTAAAGGGCAGGCGGTATACCCGCTCAAACCGCTTGTGGGAGTCTGGTTTGTCGGAGCTGATGCAAACTACTTCGGCCTGCAGCTCCTTAAACAGGTCATAATGGTCGCGGAATTCGCAGGCCTGTCGGGTGCAGTCTGCCGTGCTGTCTTTCGGGTAGAAATAAAGCACTACATTCTTTTCTTTCAACAACTCGTAAAGCCGGAAAAAACCACCATCCAGACGCTGTAATTCGAAATCAGGGGCTTTATCTCCAATCTTAACTACTTCTCTACTCATAAGAAAAATTAATACTACTTTATACAAACCAATCTGCCAGCGAATGGTTCAATTTGCAAAGGTAACACACTAATTATCAGAAAAGCCAATCCAAAAGCGGATAGCTTTGAAGAATAATTTTCGTCAATTTTGCAGAATGTCCCTGATCGACGTCATCATACCCGCGTACAACGAAGAAAGATCCATTGCCAACGTAATAGCCGCCATACCAGCCGCGCTGGTGCAGGAGGTGATCGTAGTCAACAACAATTCCAGCGACCGGACGGCTGCGGTAGCTCAGGCAGCCGGCGCGACCGTGCTGCTGGAGCCAAACGCCGGTTACGGCAATGCCTGCCTGAAAGGAATAGCCTATGTTACGGCCAAGCCCGCCACCACACGCCCCGACATCATCGTGTTCCTCGACGGTGACTTTTCGGACTATCCCGAAGAGATGCCCCTGCTGCTGCAACCGATACTGGAAGGCCGTGCAGACATGGTGATCGGCTCCCGGGCGCTCGGGCGGCGCGAATCAGGTGCCATGCTGCCGCAGCAGATCTTCGGCAACTGGCTGGCCACAACCCTGCTGCGCTGGTTCTATGGTGCCTCCTTTACCGATCTGGGGCCTTTCCGGGCTATCCGCTTCAGCTCACTGCAGCAACTGGGCATGCGCGACCGCACCTACGGCTGGACGGTAGAGATGCAGGCCAAAGCAGCCAGAAAACAGATACGCTATATGGAAGTACCGGTTTCTTACCGGAAACGGATCGGGATTTCCAAAGTATCCGGCACCGTGAAGGGCACCGTACTGGCCGGATACAAGATCATACTCACCATTTTCAGATACCTGTAATTCAACAGCATGAAGACCCTCGAAATCATAATGCTGGTGGTGTACAGTCTGAGTCTGGCGTTCATTTTCTGCTACAGCCTGGTGCAGCTGCACCTGACTATCCTATACTGGCTCCGGAAAAAAACAAGCCCTCCCCTGCCAACACCTGATGATTATACCTGGCCGGCCGTGACCGTGCAACTACCGCTTTACAACGAGCGCTATGTGGTGGAGCGGCTCATCGATGCTGTCGCAGAGCTGGACTACCCTTGGGACAAACTGCAGATCCAGCTGCTCGACGACTCCACCGACGATACCACGGACATGATCCGGCAAAAGATCGCACCGCTGCAGCAACAAGGTATAGCCATACAGCACATCCGGAGGGCAGACCGCAGCGGGTATAAGGCCGGTGCCCTGCAGTATGGGCTGGAACAGGCAAGCGGAGAATTCATCGCTATCTTCGATGCTGATTTTGTCCCGAAACCGGATTTCCTGAAACGGACTGTAGTAGCCTTCAAACACCCGAACACGGGCGTAGTCCAGACCCGCTGGGGCCACCTGAACGAAAATTATTCCCTGCTGACACGGCTGCAGGCGTTTGGGCTGAATGCGCACTTTACTGTGGAACAAAGTGGCCGGTATAGGGGCGGGCATTTCATCAATTTTAATGGCACGGCCGGGGTATGGCGCAAACAATGTATAAGGGATGCCGGTGGCTGGCAAGCTGATACGCTGACTGAGGACCTGGACCTGAGTTACCGGGCACAGCTCAGGGGCTGGGAGATCGTATACCTGGAGGAGGTGGAATCGCCGGCTGAGCTTCCGGCTGCCATGGGCGCCCTGAAGTCGCAGCAATTCCGCTGGACCAAGGGCGCTGCTGAAACAGCCCGCAAGCACCTGCTGCAGGTACTCCGCTCCGACCAAGGGTATGCGACCAAACTGCATGCCGTCTTCCACCTGCTCAACAGCAGCGTTTTCCTCTGTGTGCTGCTTTCGGCTGTGCTGAGTGTGCCCCTGCTGGTGTTCAAACAGGATGCCCCCTACCTGGCCATGCTCTTCCGGCTGGGCATTCTGCTGCTGCTGAGTCTTTTTGCGCTCACCTTCTTTTACTGGACCACGCTCTACCACCAGAGCCGCTCTTTCTGGCAGGCAACCCGGCAGCTCTTTCCGGACTTTTTCCTGTTCCTGGCTATGTCCATGGGCATGTCGCTGCACAACAGCATTGCCGTGCTGGAAGGCTACATGGGGCGAAAAACGCCTTTCATCCGAACGCCCAAACACAACCTGGTACAAGCAAAAGACTCCTGGAAACAACATGCATACACGATCACAAGTATACATCCTCTGACGATAGCAGAAGGCCTGCTGGCTGCCTACTTTGTGTACGGCATCTTTCTGGCCCTGCAGTTCCGGGACTATGGGCTGCTGCCTTTCCATCTGATGTTGGCCATCGGTTTCGGAGCTGTCTTTTTCTATACCTTATTTCATAGCAAGCGCGCATCGTAATGCAACAGACGAAGGCAGGTCCTTATGTAGCACTGGGTATCTCTGCTCTGGCTTACCTGGCGCTGGGCTATGCTACGCCGCGCGAGAACTTCACGCAGCTGCTGGTGCTGGCGCTGGTAGCTTTCGGCGCCTATACCTATGTCACGACCCAGAAACTGAACATCTGGCATGGCATCGCGGCGGCCCTGTTTTTCCGGCTGTTGTTCCTCTTTGCTATACCTGCGCTTTCAGATGACTACTACCGTTTTGTGTGGGATGGGCGACTGCTGCTCTCCGGCGAAAATCCATACCTGCACCTGCCTTCCTACTACCTGAGCACTGCGGCTCCGGAGCTGGCCGGCATTACACCCGAGCTGTTTCAACAACTGAATTCCCCGGAATATTATAGCGTATACCCGCCCGTTGCCCAAGGCGTGTTCTGGCTGGCTGTCACGCTCTCGCCCCATGACATGTTAGGAAGTGTGCTCGTCATGCGGCTGATCATCATCCTGGCGGAAGCCGGTTCAATTTTTCTGCTGCTCCGCCTGTTGCGCCGCATGGGGCTGCCCGACCGGTATACGCTGCTGTATGCCCTCAACCCGCTGGTGATCCTGGAGCTGACGGGCAACCTGCATATGGAGGCGCTGATGATCTTTTTCCTGCTGCTGTTTCTGTACCAGTTGCATTACCAGCGGTACCTCATAGCCGCCGTTCCGTTTGCTTTGGCTGTAGGTGCCAAATTGTTGCCACTCCTGTTCCTGCCCTTCGTCTGGCGCAGGCTGGGCTTCCGGCGTTTTCTGGCTTTCGGGGCGATCCTGCTGGCAGCGCTGGGTATACTATTTTTCCCGTTGCTGCCCCTGGAGGTGCTCCGCAACTTTTTCCAGAGTATAGAGCTATACATCCAGCGCTTCGAGTTTAATGCCAGTGTGTATTACCTGCTGCGATGGCTCGGCCTGCGACTGACAGGGTATAACCAGATCGCAGTGATCGGCCCGCTTCTGTCGCTGGCTATACTTGTTACCGTAGTGGCACTGGCAGTTACAAACCGGTTGGGCTCTGTCAGGAGGCTGGCGGGTTACATGGCTGTATCCCTCACGGTATACCTGTTCCTGTCGACTACCATACATCCCTGGTACATCACCACGCTGGTAGCGCTTACTGCCATGAGCCATTTCCGTTATGCTGCTGTCTGGTCGGGTTTGTCGCTGATGAGTTATGCTGCCTACCGCACCAGTTCCTATACCGAAAACCTGTGGCTGGTCGCACTGGAGTATTCCATGGTTTCCCTGTGGCTCTTGGCCGAGCTATACCTCTACCGGCAACAGAAAAAGTACGCGAACCTGGTCAAATAACAGGTAAGGTATTTTTGTTTTCGGAGTGTCAGTTAATAATAGAACTTTCCTATATTTAACATAAAGTCAATTAGGTTTAGCCGCCGATCTGAATAAATAAACTACTAACTATTAGGATTGTACAGTAGCTGTGCGCTATACCTTGAAAGTAGCCTTCAGTTTAAGTTTTCTTACAGGATACTCCCCGTTTTTGTATTCTATGAGGGGATGAAACAACACAGCTAACACTTAAATTTCGTCCTACCGAATTAAGAAAGATCTGCAAATATTTATACCTATCCATATATTTTTTATTGTTTCTTAAATTTAATATTACCTAAGTATTATACTATATTCGTATAATACCGATATCAGCCATAAAAAATATTGTTAAACCCCATGGTACGAATCAAAAGTCCTATCGCCGTAAAAAAGATTCCCCAGCGATTGCGTCGCTGGCTGAAGCAGCGGATACCGTCATTAGGCCGCTCGCAGGCACTCGAGGAAGAGATACAGTTTTGGAGAGACTGGTTTGTGAGCGGTGGTTTGCAATGGCCGCAGGATTTCCACGAACGGTTTGATCCCAATCAGCCGATTCAGGACCATGTCGCTACCTACATTGATCGCATTGAAGGAAATCCTGTCCACATCCTGGACGTGGGCTCCGGGCCGATAACAAAGCTTGGCAAGAAGCATCCTTCCAAACAGCTCGTCATCACCGCGACCGACTTGTTGGCAAGCGAGTATGATCGTCTGCTTTCAGAGCTTGGAATGGAACCTTTGGTACGAACGGTTTTTGCCGACGCCGAGAAACTGGTGGAGCAGTTTGGACAGAACGCCTTTGCTATTGTACATGGGCAGAACAGAATCGACCATACGGCGCATCCGATGCAGGCCATCGAGCAGATGCTGGCCGTGTGCAAGCCGCGGGGCTATGTCATCCTCTACCATGCCGAGAATGAGGGAAAAAGAGAGCAGTACCAACAGCTACATCAGTGGAACTTCACCTGCGAGAACGGCGACTTCATTATTCGCGATCAGTGGGACCGAAAAATAAACGTAACGAAGGAACTGGCCACTGCCGGCGAAGTTACCTGCACTTGCATACTCGAAGACGAGGCAATCCTCAGCGTCATTCACAAGAAAGCGAAGTGACGGGGCGGCAGCTTAGAATAGTTGCACAGCACACATCAGCGACTCTAAAAAAGCCAGGCTAAATTGTTATCTTTCAACGATAAATCAACAAGCGTAAAAAGGTAGTAGACGAGGCGACCGAATGCCGTATTCCCGCCCTTCTTAAAGCTTTCTTGTTGGCAGTCATCTAAACCAAAAAGATACAACCCATGCCTATACCTGATAAGAATGAAAGCTTCCCTTTAGCCCATTATGACAGGCTTTGTTTCCTGAAGAACATTGTGACGAACCCCAATATCATAGTAGGGGACTATACTTACTATGATGATTTTGAAGACGTCCGTAATTTTGAGAAAAATGTCAAATACCACTTTGACTTTATAGGGGATAAGCTCATCATCGGGAAGTTCTGCATGATTGCGTCAGGGGTTTCTTTCATCATGAATGGAGCAAATCACTTGACAGATGCGATTTCATCCTACCCGTTTGCCATCTTCGGGAAAGACTGGAAAAGCGCAATGAACGGAAAAACTTACCCTGATAAAGGAGATACGCTTGTAGGCAATGATGTATGGATCGGGTACAAAGCGACCATAATGGCAGGCGTAACAATTGGAGACGGATCCATAATTGCAGCCCATTCCATTGTCACAAAAGACGTAGCACCTTATGCCATTGTAGGTGGGAATCCGGCGAAGGAAATCAGAAAGCGCTTTTCAGAGGACCAGATCAACAGGCTTTTAGAGACACAATGGTGGAACTGGGACATTGAGAAAATAACACGTAATGTCCAGCATCTCTCCGATAACAACTTTAGTTTTTTAACTCAGGAGCAAAGCGGCCGCTAACTCAGACACAGTCTGTAAACTCAGTCTATGCCCTTCCACAGCCTTTGCAAACCTATTAGCAGCAAGGAATAAAAAACAAAGAAATGGACACGAGGCTTTATTTAAAACGAATTAACTATAACGGGGAGCTCACACCCACATTAGAGGTACTCGCACACCTGCAACAAGCTCATCTAATGCATGTTCCTTTCGAGAACCTGGACATTCACCATAAAACTAAAATCGACTTAGGAAATTCGTACGATAAGGTTGTCAAGCAAAACAGAGGTGGCTTTTGTTACGAGTTAAACGGTTTGTTTTACCAGTTATTAACTCATCTTGGCTTTCAGGTTAAGCTGGTGTCTGCAAGAGTATTCGATTATGAAGGCTTTGGTCCGGAGTTTGACCATATGGCCATAATAGCTACTATCGGTAATGAAAATTATCTGGTGGATGTAGGCTTTGGCGAGTTTGCTTTTCATCCCCTCCCTATTAAACTAAACACAGAACTTCCGGATCCGAGAGGCTTCTTCAAAATGGAGAAAGGTGAGGAAAACTATCTGGTAGTGAAGAAAAAGAACCCCCAGGGCGACTTTATACCGGAATACTTATTCACTGAACAGGAAAGACAAGTAGATGAGTTTCTGGAAATGTGCCACTTTCACCAGACAAGCCCGGAATCTCACTTCACACAAAAACCAATTTGCTCATTGCCTACACCTGAAGGCCGAATCACATTAAAGGGAAATACACTTAAAATAACAACCAATGGTGCTGTTTCAGAAAGGCCATTAAACAATGAAGACGAAGTCCAACAGGTTTTAAGAGATTATTTTAATGTACAGTATACCTCTTCCAACTACTGACTAACATTTACAAATACAATCGCGTTTAGCACGGCTTTCAGTGGCAATTTCACTATACTTCTTCCATTATCCTCTGCGAACAGTCTTATGCTCCATGTTTTCAGGATATTGAGCTGAAAGCACAGTAAGAAATGCAATCACTCAAAGAGCAGTAAGAAACAAAACTCGGAAACTGATCGATTCACAAAGTGATTATTAAGAATTTGGTTTATGAATGCCCAGATTTTCACGGATGTACTTTTCGGGAGTCTCCATGATTTTCGTGATGAAGGTTGCCAGGCTTTTTTGCGAGATCACGGAGCCTTTTTCCGGTTCGCCCTTTCTGGTTATTTCATAGTCCACTTCATTATCGCTGGTAAACCAGTTGGGCCGCAAGATAGTGTAATCAAGATCGGATGCTTCTATTACATCAGCAGCTCTTCGATATGGCTTCAATACAGGTTTCAAAGGCGTGTCGTAGATGCCTATGGAGCTGATAAAGATGATTCTCTTAACTCCTGTTTCTTCCATGGCACGCACAATGTTTTTTGCCATAGCTTCAAGATCTCCCGCAAGATTTGCATATACAATATCTTGCCCTTGTATAGCTTCTTTTAGTTGATCATAGTTCAATACATCCCCTTCAACTATACGGCAGCCTGAGACGTTGTCCTTTCTTAACCTGTTCTGGTTCCGCAGGAACAGGGTCAGGTTGATATCCTTCCTCTTTACTAACATATCAATAACGTGCCTGGCAATGTTGCCACTGGCACCCAATATGATTACATTTTTCATGCTTGCTTGATCAAGGTCTTACAAGAATTATGAGCGGTCCGATTGCACCAAATTTAGCTTTTCAATGAGCTTGTTTAAGTGAAATAAACCCCTTTACTCTATTGCTATGAATGTTATTTTCCCACCTGTTTTGCTGACTGGCCGGTATAGCGATCACCCACTATCTTAATTTGAGAAACTGCTTCAGTGAATATTTTCAATTCATTGGCAGTGAACGCAAAGTCTGCTGACCAGAGGTTTTCCTGCAAGTTTGCCAGTTTCGTGGTGCCGGGTATAGGAACGATCCAGGGTTTTTGAGCCAGCAACCAGGCCAATGCCACTTGGGCTGCAGTCAGTCCTCTTGGATTTCCAAACGCAGTAAGGGCATCGATCATTGCCCAATTGGCTTTAATGGCATTGGGCTGGTAACGGGGCAAAGAAGGACGGTTATCGTTTTCCGGGTTAAATTTCGTTCGCTCATGGATGAAGCCCGAAAGAAAACCTCTGCTCAGCGGACTGTAGGGCACAAAGCCGATTCCGAGTTCGTCGCACACTTTTATTACATCCTGCTCCGGTTGTCTGGTCATCAGGGAGTATTCGCTTTGGAGGGCTGTCAAAGGCTGAACAGCATGGGCTTTCCGGATCGTCTGTGCATTGGCTTCGCTAAGACCAAAATGTTTCACCTTTCCTTCCTTGATCAAATCTTTCACCGTTCCGGCAACATCTTCAATCGGAACATCAGGATCAACCCGGTGCTGGTAAAGCAAGTCAATGTGATCTGTTTTTAACCTTGTTAAAGATTGTTCAACAACCTTTCGAATATGGTCCGGTTTACTGTTTAAACCCGCCAATTGGCCATTCTGAATGTTGAACCCGAATTTGCTGCATAGTAATATATCCTTTCGTACAGGAGCCAGTGCCTCCCCAACCAATTCTTCGTTTGTGAACGGCCCATAGGCTTCAGCAGTATCAAAAAAATTAACGCCCATCTCAACGGCTTGTCGCAGCACAGCGATGGATACTTTTTTATCCGGAATAAAGCTGCGATGGTAACTCATGCCCATGCAGCCCAGCCCAAGTGCAGACACTTCCAGGCTGTGTTTTCCCGACCCCAGTGTGCGGCGCTTGTCTATTTTAATCTGCCCGGAACGACTATGTGCCGGCGTAGTCATTTCACCTGCCTGGACCTGACTGAAAGCAGGCGGCACCATTAAGGCTGCTCCCAGTGCGGCACCTATTTTCAGGAAATTGCGACGGTCGGATGGCCTTGTATTGTACAGATGATTGCTGTGCTGTGGGCTTTGTTGCTCTACACTTTTGGGATTTTCTGCCATAGCTGTTATAAGTTTGTGGTTAAATAGATTTTGCAGCTTCACCTACCGGTCAATCCTCTTTTGCATCTGTTCCGGGTATCTTGCTCCTTGCACCTGGATGGCAGCAAATGCAGTATCGATTTCCTGAACATCTTCTGATGAGAGCTCAATGGAGGCAGCGGCAATATTTTCCTCTAGTCGATGTAGCTTTGTAGTTCCTGGTATGGGTACGATCCAAGGCTTCTGCGCCAATAGCCAGGAAAGAGCAACCTGAGCAGGTGTGGCACTTTTCTTTTGAGCCACTTTACCTAACAGTTCTACCAATGCCTGGTTGGCTTTTCGGTTTTCCGGTGTAAAACGCGGCACAACGTTGCGGAAGTCAGTGCTGTCGAACGAAGTGCTTTCATCAATCTTGCCGGTAAGGAACCCTTTACCCAAGGGGCTAAACGGAACGAAACCAATTCCAAGCTCTTCCAGTGTAGGGATGATCTCTTGCTCTGGTTCTCTCCACCACAACGAGTACTCACTTTGCAGGGCAGTGACCGGTTGCACGGCATGTGCCCGGCGAATTGTTTGAGCACCTGCTTCAGAAAGCCCAAAGTGCTTTACTTTTCCTGCCTGAATCAGGTCCTTTACAGCTCCTGCTACTTCTTCAATGGGCACATCAGGGTCTACACGGTGCTGGTAGTATAAATCAATCACATCGGTCTGTAGCCTTTTCAGCGATCCTTCCACCACTGTTTTAATGTGTTCGGGGTGGCTATCCAAAGCGCTCCAATGTCTTTCTCCTTCCGCAGCTGCTTTGAAGCCAAACTTGGTAGCTATCACCACTTGATCACGAAAAGGAGCCAATGCTTCACCCACCAATTCTTCGTTGGTAAGCGGTCCATATATTTCAGCTGTATCAAAAAAGGTTACTCCCAACTCAAATGCTTTCCGAATGAGAGCAATCATTTGTTTTTTGTCATGAGCCGGGCCGTAGCCAAAGCTCATACCCATACAACCGAGCCCAAGTGCAGAGACTTCCAATCCACTCTTGCCAAGCTTTCTTTTTTTAATATTTGTTTCCATAGTTGATAATATTTAAAAATGTATACGCTAACTGTCAGGCATATACACTGTTTTACTATGGAAACAAAATTAGTGTGTCAAGAGGGCGAATGATAACGAGAATCAAATAACCTGTTACGAAATTCAAACATTCCTGAACTTCAGAGGGCTTAGTGGGACATGCTTTTTGAAGAAGTTGTTGAAGTGGGTTACTTCCGTAAAACCCAGGGCGTAGGCAATTTCAGATACCGTCCAGGCGGTATGCTTGAGTAAGATCTTTGCCTCCTGCAAAATACGCTCGGCTATTAGTTGGGAAGTTGTCTTTTCCGTAACTTCTTTTACCGCTCTGTTTAAGTGGTTGACATGAATATTTAACTGACCGGCAAAGTCAGCTGCTGTACGCAACTGTACCTTTTGGTGGGTGTTATCAATTGGAAACTGACGCTCCAGCAGCTCTGTGAACAAAGAAGTGATCCGCTGTGAGGCGTTTATGGTTTGTTTATCATATTTTGCAGCGGGCTGTGCTTTCAAGGCCAGGTGTACCAGCTCAAGCGCCAGATTCCGCAAGACATCATATTTGTGCGTGTAATCAGAGTTTATCTCTTCAAGCATGCGTTCATACACGCCTTTTACCTTTTCTGTCTGCTCCTCCGTTAGCTCAATTACGGGTGTTCCGCCCGGCTGGAAAACAGCATACTGATTCAGGTCACCATATTGGTGGAAAAAGGCTGGCGTGAAAATGCAGAAGTATCCCCCCTGAATTTGGTCTCTCTTTTCCCAACTATAAGGTATCTGCGGATTAGAGAAGGCGAGTGCATGTTTTTGAACCTCCACGACCTTATCGGCATAGTGCACCTGGCCGCTTCCAATAACCAATGTTATTTTAAAGTAGTCTCTTCGGCGATAAGGAACGGACCTGGCATTCGCCCCCACAAATGGCTCCAGCCTGAACACATTGAAATGCCCGATCTCGTTGCGGAGGTTTTCCGGCAACCAATTCTTCGCTTTGTAAAACTCTTCTATGGTCTCAACTTTGTTCATTTACCTTCCTTTACGATTTTCAAACAGGATGGTAGCTACCATTTTAAGATAACCTGAGCATGCCGAAGGGTATTCACAGGGAGCGTCATTATAACTTCGCTGGTTTTTCAGATACTTTTCCTCTAATGGATACTCATATTTTCTGTTTGAATAAGGCTGTTCGTTTTGACATCATTACTCTCCTCACTACCACACCCGGATACGTTTTTCAGCCTGGAGGCAGGACTCCCCTTAGCTAAAGTACCTTTGTCTTTAAGCTGTGCGTCCTGGACTAACCTGACTAAGGGATGATCAATGTGATAGGCCTCTTTTTCCCAAGGCATTCGCAGATTTTTGGCAGGAGAGTAATGAATTTTTTTGCCCATCCAGGTCACCCCTTCCACATCAACTACCAGTTCCTTTTTTGCATACTGCTTCACATGAATCATTTCATGGGCCAGCACAAGTTTTCGTGCCGCTTTATCTAAGTTGGCATTTATCAAGACCATGAACTTCTGTTCAATACCCGGTTGCGGCGATGGAAGCGGAATGGTTATACCGGGCAGTGTTTCAGACATGTTAGAAGATAGCGTGATGACCAGGTGAATGTTCTCCTGGACACCCAGATGCGCCAGGTATACTTCGGCGTGTTTTTTTATCGCTTCTGCGTTTTTACTACTCGATACCTTGACAACGGGTCGGGAAAAGGCAACAACTGGTAAGAGTATTTGGGTAAGTGTACTGGTAGCTACTATAAATAAAGCTTTATAAAATTTCATTAACTTGTAATTCAGAGGGTATTGACCTGCAAAAATATAGGATTGGCAAACGGCTGACTAACGAATTTCAAACCAATCATTAAGGATTTCAAACAATTGATGCTTCTGGAGCAAAGTTCTTTACAAAGGAGCCTCGTCAGCCTGAAAAAGATTGATGTGATAAAATCAAGAAAATGGGGTTGCGCAGGCACAATCGGTTTGCTTCTGATCACCGTTTTTATAAAATAAATCTTTATCTTGATTGTCAGTTAATTAGTCTGCGCGCAAAGGAAAAACATACCGGAAAAAACAAAAAGAAACGCCTGTGTTAACCTGCCACATTAGCATCAAGAAAAATGAAGGAGTCCTTAACAGTAAGAGAAATTCAAATCGAGGATATAGAGCTGATAACTAACTATTGGCTAGAATCCGAGCCTGACTTTCTGGTAGGTATGGGCGTTGACCTTGGAAAACTACCGACCAGAGAAGCATGGACAAACATGTTGCTCCAACAGATCAATCTACCCTATGAAGAAAAAAAGTCATACGCCTTGATCTGGCTGGTAGCAGGAAAACCTGTCGGGCATACCAATGTAAGCTCCATTGAATTCGGCAACTTCGCTCACATGCATCTGCACTTGTGGCAAACGGAAAACAGACAAAAGGGAATCGGGACTGAACTGGTCAGAAAATCACTTCCTTACTTTTTTGACAATCTTAAACTCAAAGTCCTCTACTGCGAACCGTATGCCCTGAACCCGGCGCCAAACAAAACACTGGAACGGGTAGGCTTTGAATTTCAAAAGCGCTACACGACCACCCCGGGTTCGCTCAACTTTGAACAGGAAGTCAACCGCTGGAAACTGACAAGAGACAACTTCGAAAAAATAACGCTTTACCTTAAATCCTGATCTGCGCAGGTACCTCAGCCCTACCCTAAACTGCAGCAGGCTTGCTGCTCGACATTCACCCGAAGACCATAAAAAAGATGAACACAAAAATTCTGATGACAACAAGTGCCCTCTTACAGGGAAGCGCTGGCTTAGCGTTGACCTTTTTGCCAGATGAACTTTTAAGTCTTGCTGGTATAGAATACAGTGTGCCGCTTCTGTTGATCCTGCAGGTGCTGGGCGCTCTGTATTTTGCATTTGGAATGCTGAACTGGATGATGAAAACAGGTCGTATCGGTGGCATCTACAACCGGCCGATCGCCGTGGCAAATTGTGCCCATTTTTCTATAGCGGGACTTGCTTTGATCAAAGCGGTATTGTCCGAACCGGGTTTACCTATTCTGATCTGGGTGGCAGCCGTCGGCTATACCTTGTTGGCCATCGGCTACAGTATCGTACTATTCAGACATCCGTTGGCCGTTTCTAAAACAACCTAGTATACATCCAGTATACAACAAAAGCTACCAATACCTATCCGTAAGCAGGGATCCCTTCTTCTTAGAACAGGTAGGCTGTACTAACTAAGCAACGTTATGGTGGCAAGAGAAGAATGCATATTCTAAACGCTGTAACATGTGGTTTTCCCGATCAATAGAAGATGTCCTGGCTGAACTGAAAGTAGATCCGGCACACGGTCTCACGGAAACAGAATCAAAAACCAGGCTGACACAATATGGCCCAAACAAGCTGACAGGGAAAAAGAAGAAGACCATTCTGCAGTTGTTCGTGGCACAGCTTCGGGATCGGCTGATCTATGTTTGGTTTGCAGCGGTGGTGATCACCCTGTTCATGGGAGAATACATCGATGCCATCATCATCCTGGCCGTTATTATTCTGAATGCGGTGCTGGGTGTAGTGCAGGAAGTAAAGGCCGGCAACGCCATTGAAGCGCTTCAAAAAATTGCCTCTCCCAAAGCGCTCGTAAGGCGCGATGGCGTTGTCAAAGAAGTGGATTCCGAGACTGTCGTGCCCGGTGATATCCTGGTTCTGGATGCCGGGCGCTACATCGCGGCAGACCTGCGCCTGATCGAAACAACCAATCTTCAGGTTGAGGAATCGGCTCTGACCGGCGAGTCTGTCCCTTCGGCCAAAGACGCCAGGCAAGTGCACGAAGATCCCCAGACGCCTATCGGAGACCTGCAAAATTCTGTCTTTATGTCGACGCTGGTTACGTATGGCCGGGGGCTGGGGGTAGCCGTCGCCACCGGTATGGAAACCGAAGTCGGTAAGATTGCCAACATCATCGATACCGAAGAGGAGTCCAAGACACCCCTCGAGATCCGGCTGGATCAACTCGGAAAAACGCTCGGCAAACTGGCCATCAGCATTTGCGTTCTCATCTTCGCCGTTGCTTTTATTCAAGGCCGGGACCTGGCCGAAATGTTCCTTATTTCCGTTTCCCTGGCCGTTGCCTCTATACCTGAGGGACTTGCCGCCATTGTAGCCATTGTACTTTCTATCGGTGTTACCAGCATGTCCAGACACAACGCCATCATCCGGCGCTTGCCGGCCGTGGAGACGCTGGGTTCTGTCAATATCATCTGCTCCGACAAAACGGGCACGCTCACGCAGAACAAAATGACCGTTACCAAATACTTCAATTCGGAAGGGGAAGTAACCCTGGAGCGGGAGAAGGAAAACAAGGCCAGTGAAGATGCGCAGCTACTGGCGAAAGCTATGATCCTATGCTCGGATGCCACCTACCAGAACGGGGAGGGAACCGGTGACCCGACAGAAATAGCCCTCCTGCTCTTGGGAGATGACCTGGGCCTGGACAGACAATCTTTAAACAAAGAGAGTGAACGTGTCAACGAGTTTTCCTTTGACTCGGACCGGAAGCTCATGTCGACGCTCAACAAAGAGAACGGAAGCTATACGGTATACACCAAAGGCGCTATCGATAACCTGCTGAAGATCTCCACCCATGTTCGGGAGCATGGCCAGGTGGTGCCTCTCTCCGAGGCCCACAAACAACAGTTCGCTGATGCGACGGAGCGTATGTCGGACCAGGCGCTTCGGACACTCGGTGTAGCCTACAAACCGGCCGACGCGGTTTTGGATGCGGCTGATATGGAAAAGGACCTCATCCTGCTGGGGCTGGTAGGTATGATCGATCCTCCCCGGACAGAAGTAAAGCCCTCTGTTCAGAAAGCCAAACAAGCCGGCATCACGTCCATCATGATCACGGGTGATCACAAGAACACGGCCTTTGCCATTGCACATGAACTGGACATAGCGGCACATATCGACCAGGCTACGACAGGGCAGGAAATTGATGAGCTGACAGAAGACGCCTTCCGTGACAGGGTGGGCCAGTACCGGGTATTTGCCCGGGTTTCTCCGGAGCATAAAGTAAAGATTGTACGGGCCCTCAAGGCCCAGGGAAATGTCGTGTCCATGACCGGTGACGGGGTGAACGATGCACCGTCCCTGAACACGGCCGATATCGGGGTTGCCATGGGCATCACCGGGACCGATGTAGCCAAAGGGGCTTCGGACATGATCCTGACCGATGACAATTTTGCCACCATTGTTTCTGCCATCGAACATGGACGCAATATTTACAACAACATCCGCAAGGCGGTGATCTTCCTCCTCACCTGTAACCTGGGCGAAGTGGTTGCCATGTTCATTACCCTGCTCATCGGGTGGGAAGCGCCTTTGATTGCGACCCAGTTGCTGTGGATTAACCTGGTTACGGACTCTTTGCCGGCCGTTGCCCTGGGCATGGACCCCGGTGACCCGGATGTGATGAAAGAAAAGCCCCGCGATCCGGATGAAAGCTTCTTTGCGGGTGGCGAAGGTTTGCGCGCGATCTGGGGCGGCATCCTCATCGGAGCCTTAACTATTTTTGCGTTCTGGTTCGGTTACTACGAACACGGCTTCAGTCCGTTTGACAAAGCAGTACCGGTTGAGACACTGGAAAATGCCCGGACACTGGCCTTTATGACACTGGTCGCCTGCCAGCTGTTTTATTCCCTGGCGAAGCGTAACCCGACAAAATCTATTTTCCAGATCGGGGTTTTCTCCAACAGATACCTGATCGGAGCGATCGTGCTGGGCCTGCTGCTGCAGCTGGTGGTCATTGGTATACCTTTTATGCAGCGCGCCTTCAACCTGCAGTGGCTTGACCTGAAAGGCTGGATCATGGTTCTTTTCCTGGGGCTGGTACCGCTGCTGATCAACGAACTCTTCAAGATATTCCGCCGGTCGCGCCTGCAAAAAGGTATGAAAAAGGCAGGATAGTGCGGAGGAATCCGTAGTATTGAAATCAGAAACAGAACATCTCCCTGCAAAAGTAGCCGTGAAGGTATAGAGGCGCATCTCGCAGTTGCTATACCTATACCTTGGCTTTCATCCTGAAAAGTATCGCGAACAATGAATTTAAATGTAGAGGTCACCGATTTTATTCAGCAGGCCCCGGCGGATCAAAAGCAGATCCTGGAGGCCATCCGGCAATTGCTGCATGAGAGTGTGCCGGATGTGCGGGAAGAGTTTAAATGGGGCAGGCCAGTGTTTAGAACGACCCAGGATTTTGCCTACTTCAAAACGGCCAAAGCCTATGTGACGCTTGGTTTCTTTGATTTTAATAAGCTCGAAGACAAGTCCAACAGGCTGGAAGGCACCGGGAAAGCTATGCGCCATATCAAACTCAGAACCATGGCCGACATCGACAGCGAACTGTTCAAAGCATGGTTCAGCAGCTGCACAAACTAAACGTCGCGTCCGCTTCCGTAAGGCAGGTATGGAAAACTGCTCTAAGTCAGAACCTGAAATATCACCTAAAGCATTGACCTGAAAAAATGCAGCATGCCTTCTGTTTGGGTATAGTATGATCAAAACCACTTCTGCCGGCGCTACTCCCCCACATCCCGTAGCGGTGCGGTCAGGAAATCATTGAAGGGTTTCACCGCCCTGAACGCCTCCAGCACCACCTGCCTGAAGTCTTTCCCTAATACAACTTTGTCAGAGAGGGGCATCACAGCGTTCCAGCTTTTGTAGCGCAGGTATTCGATGGCCGGATTTTCTTTCTCGTAGCCTTTGGGCGTGGTTTTAAGCTGCTCCCCGGAGATGGTGCCAAACCTGTCTTTAAAAGCAGGAGCCTGTAGTATACCTTCAAACTCTTCCAGGTTATAATCCAGCTCCTGCCGCACGGCTTTCAGGTAGTTGGCAGGTGGCATCCAGAGGCCGCCGGCCACAAAGGATTTGTTGTTAGCCGCCAGGTGCAGGTAGTAGCCCGGCAGGATGGATTTTCGGCCGCCTTCGGCAATGTAGGCCCCGAAGTGATCTTTGTAAGGTCGCTTGTCGTTGGAGAAGCGCACATCCCGGTAGATGCGGAACACCAGGTCCTTGCCCGTTTGTCCGTGGGCTGCCGGCTCAAAGGGTTCCATCTCCGGCAACAATTCATCCAGAAAAGCTAGGTAGTTTTTGCGGGCTGCATCGTAGCGGGGCTTGTGCTGCTGAAACCACTCGCGGGTATTGTTTTGGGTAAGATCTGACAAAAAGGTAAGCGTGCTTTTCTCTATCGTTGTAGCCATGGGCTTGTTGTTGGGTTCGGGTTAATACGGGATTATTCTGTTTGCCAGTAGGCATAACGGCTTAGTTTCTTCAGCTCCAGGTTACGGCCATCCCAGGTATGCTGGCGCAGTAGCTCGTTGGGATACTGACTGGCAAACCAGTAGCTGTTGGTTTTTCCTTTGTCCAGCTGCACGTTTACCTGCCATGCCGCCTGACCACCTACTTCGGCCTTCGTGCTCGAAACAATGGCCTTGTATACTGTCATCCTGCCTGCTTTGTTTGTCTGCTGCGTCTCCAGCACGTTGGCTTCAAACGTCAGCCCGTTGGCAAAGCGCAGGCTGCGCAGCGTATACGGCAACTGGTCTTCCAGCAGGAGGTCCTTCTGCAGCTTCCGGTTCCCTTCGCCTTCCCCGTCGAAGTAAGAATTGTAATAGAGATTGTAGCTGGCTCCCACGTCCGTTATGGTCTTGAAGGTATTGCCGCACCATTCCTGCGAGGAAGTGGTGAGTTTGTGCATTTGCAATGGATTCTCGCGCCTGATAAAAAGGGAAGTCAGGTAATGGTAGGGATATTCGTCGGTAGGTATACGGCAGAACTCATTTACTTTCATCACCGGGAAAAGGTCGGAACGGGTATAGTCGTCCGTTTTCACATTGTGCTTTTGGTTGAAGTCTTCTTTCACGGTGATCAGCGTATACTCAAAATTTCGCTTCTTTTTGTAGACTACTCGCTCCGCATCGTAGATGGCCACTTCGGCCAGGCCATCCTCCCACAGCTTGTCCATGGCCCAATCCGCATGGAAGTGCGGGTTCAGTGCCGTGTAAGTGTCTCCGCCGGACAAAGCAGGATTCCGATTATCTCCCTTCTCAGAGCATCCTATACCTGCTCCGGCTATACCCAGTAGCAGCAGGCAGATCCATATGGTGGTTAATCGCATAAGCAGCATCTCGTTTGGCTCTAATTTACAATAAATAAAATCTTCTTTCTTCATTTCCCGCACCAGTTCCGGACTGATTCTGGGGGTATAGCCTTACAGCTTTCGCAGGCCACAGGTGCAAGCACAAACAGAAGTTTTTGAAATCTAAAAATGGGCCAACAAACTTCTAAATACCGTACACAAAATAAAGCCCCCTGTAAACTGATTCACATGATGCCCCTGGCACTTTTCCTCTGTTTGAGCCTTTGTCCGCTGCTATGCCTGGG
Organism: Pontibacter sp. HJ8; assembly: GCF_054824225.1. Taxonomy (NCBI): domain Bacteria; kingdom Pseudomonadati; phylum Bacteroidota; class Cytophagia; order Cytophagales; family Hymenobacteraceae; genus Pontibacter; species Pontibacter sp. HJ8. The sequence goes on along the minus strand of NZ_JSYF01000041.1, from coordinate 10,463 downwards.
ACAGGATTCAACGGAGCTTTGGCTGCTGGCACCAGGCCAGAAACTTCGTTTACAGCAATCGATAAAACAGTACCAGCAGATCAGCACCGACCAATGGCATACCTTCCCGGGCACATTGCTGCTCCGCCCGGGCGATACCAGTTCTTTTGTGCCCAGGTTGCGGCAGAACCTGATCCTGGTAGGAGATCTCGATGAAGGTCAATATGATAGAAAACACTTATATTCCCCTTCGCTGGCCTTGGCCGTTGCACGTTTTCAGGCAAGGCATGCTCTGAAGCCGGATAGTATCATAGGCCCAAGGACTGTAGCAGCACTCAATGTGCCGCTTTCACAACGCCTCCTGCAGTTGCAGAACAGCCTGAGCCGCTGGACTGCCTTCAGCCAGGACATTGCCCAACCGTATATTATCATCAACATACCGGACTATACTTTACGCCTGATAGATCATAACACGGTGCTGCTGGAGATGCACACTATTGTGGGAAAACCGGCGCTGCCCACCTATGTAAATCGCACAGATCTGCACACCATCGTGTTCAATCCCTACTGGTACATCCCGAACTCCATTGCTTCCAAAGAAATATTACCGCTTCTGAAGCGTAACCCCGGCTACCTGGCCAGTCGTGATATGGAACTCTTCCGGCTAACAGCCCTGGTAGGATACGCCAAAACAGATCCCTGGAGTGTGAACTGGACTAAAGTAACAAGCGCTGATTTTAACTTCAGAATAGTACAGGTAACAGGAGAGCATAATGAGCTGGGGAAAGTTAAGTTCCTGTTTCATACCAAAGTGAGCCAGTACCTGCACGACACGAAAGACAAGCACCTGTTTGCGCTTGACAAACGGGCTTTCAGTCATGGCTGCATCCGTCTTCAACATCCCGAAGCCTTGGCTCACTACCTCATGCAGGAGCGCTCCGGCCTCTCTGAAAACAAGATTGACCGCTTCCTGAACACAGCTAAGCCGGAGCAGTTTATTCGGTTGAAAAAGCCTGTGCCGCTGCTTATCGTATACATGACTGCCTGGGCTGATCAGCAGTTGGGAATACAGTTCCGGGAAGATATCTATGGGTATGATAAACCGGTCCAGGTTTCCATGGAATAGGTATAGGAGAAACTATCACCCCGGCCAGTTGGCTTCCAGGTCTTCGAGGTAATCGACATCGGAAAGAGAAGGTAACAGGGCGTGGGAAAGGTGCAGGCGTTCGATGTCGTACAAAGTATCGGGAAAGACGTGCTCGGTGCTCCACCGTTTCTCCCGGAACAGCTCCGGGTACAGGTGATTCATACCCAGGAGGTAATAACCGCCGTCCAGCGCCGGCCCGATCACGACTTCATGGGTCTTCAGTTCCTCAAACGCTTTGCCGATGATTTCAGACGTTAGTTGGAGACAGTCGCTTCCGATGATCACCACCGAGGTATAGCCCTCCGCAAATGCTGCTTCGAAAGCAGCCGCCATCTTCTCACCCAGGTCACCGGGTGGCTGCAGCTTCTTCTGATACTGCTGGCCGGGCCACATGTCCTGCTGCTCCACCCGCTCGCTGTAGTAAACCACTTTGTCCAGGGGCAGGGCCTGCGTAACGTCACGGGTATGCTGGAGCAGGTGCAGGTAAATATCGAGTGCCGTTTCGGGTCCTACACTAGCTGCCAGCCGCGTTTTCACTTTGCCCAGCTCCGGGTTGCGGACAAACAGCATCAACAGTTCTTTGCTACTCATATACTTTCTCTCCTTTGCGCAACCACACGCCCCAGCTCTTTGAAAAGGCATGCACTTTATCCGTTTTCCCCTGGCTGTTGTATACGGGTTGCCCCTGGTTCACCCACTCAAACAGGCCGCCGTATAAATTTGTCACATTCGTATATCCTGCCTTTTTAAGCTTCTCTCCTACCCGCTCACTGCGGAGCCCCACCGAGCAGTAGACCACCAAGGGAGTATCTTTGGGCACATCCTTCAACCGGGACGGATCAAAGTTGTCGTACTCAACCAGCCGGGCACCGGCAATGTGGCTCACGTTATACTCTTCTTCTGAACGGGTATCCAGCAGAACCGGATGCGACTTTTGCTGCAGCGCAGCCCCGAGCTGGGCGGGTGTGATCACGGGTACGTTATGGTTATAGAGCCCTTTCAACATGAGCCCATAGGCCTTGTCTGTCGCCTGCCCGCAGGCCTGCAGCAGCAGGCACAAACAAAGCGCCCCCACCAGGTATAGTTTTCGTTGCATAAACACGTGCATGGTATAATGATTACAGGTTCTACGCGCCTGTAGTTTCGCCGCCGCAGCTCGAACCGGCTCCTGCCGTGCAACCATAACAGTGCTGGTTTAGCACGATATCGCGCCTGTCGAGCTGTTCCAGGTCAAAATCCCGGAGGTGCTGCGGCGCACTCCCCTGCACCTTTAGCTCCAGCATCTGGTTAAAATCGCAGTCATAGAGGTAACCGTCCCAGCCCACCGAAACGGTGTTGCGGCACATGACATTGGCGGCTGCCGCCGGATTAAAGGCGTTGACGAGTTTCTCCATATAGCTGCTGTAGTTGCCGCTTTCCACCAGGTAGTCGAGGTAGCGGCTCACCGGCAGGTTGGTGATGCAGAAGAGTTGGTTGAACTCGATGCCATACCCGCTCAGCAAGCGGCGCTTGAACTCAGCCTCCAGCGACTTCTGGCTCGCTGGCAAAAAGGCTCCGGAAGGATTGTATACCAGGTCCAGTTGCAGCCCGCTACCGGCTTTGCCATACCCTACTTCGTTGAGCAGCTGCAGCGCCCAGATAGATTTTTCGAACACGCCATCGCCCCGCTGCGCATCGGTGCGGGATGCGGAAAAGTAAGGCAGCGACGACACCACCTGGACCCCGTGTTCCTGAAAGAAGCGGGGCAGGTCGTGGTACTTTTTGTTGGCCAGGATAATGGTGAGGTTGCAGCGCACGATGACATGCCGGCCCAACTGGTGCAGTTGTTCTACAAACCATCGGAAATCCGGGTTCATCTCGGGAGCGCCCCCTGTCAGGTCTACCGTGGTGAGCTGCGGGGCCTGTGCCAGCGCGTCGAGGCAGAGCTGCATTGTTTCGCGTGTCATGATCTCTTTGCGATCCGGACCGGCATCGACGTGGCAGTGGCGGCAGGTCTGGTTGCACATTTTGCCCACATTGATCTGCAGAATGGTGGTACCACTCGGTTTGAGCGGGAATAGCCCGTGCTCCCGCAGCCGGGAAGCAAATGCCGGAAAGCCTCCCTCCTCTACTGCCGGCCCCTGCAACACATCCAGCTGGTAGGCCGGATCTGCAAACAGGTGATGCTGCGCTTTCAGTGATTTTAATTGGGTTGCCATCGCTTACATGGTCAATTCCTTGATCTTGTTCATCATCTGCACGCCATGTACCAGGGCAGCACCGCCTTTGATGGCTGCCGCCACATGCACGGCTTCCATCATCTGGTTTTCGTCGGCTCCTTTTTCCAGACAATCCGAGGTATAGGCATCGATGCAATACGGGCATTGCACCGCGTGCGACACGGCCAGCGCGATCAGGGCTTTTTCCCGCTCCGTCAGCGCGCCTTCTTTGAAGACCTCGCCATAATAATCAAAGAACTTTCGTCCCATTTCGGGCTGTAGCTCTGTTATGTTGCCAAATTTCTTGAGGTCTGCGGGATTGTAATAGGTATTTTCCATGGGTGTTAAAAATCAAGGTATAGAATAATTAACCTCCCGGCAGCAAAAATGCGCGAGGGGCTACAAAAACAAACGAAATATCAGAAGGTTAACTGCGCTTTACGCACAGCGGCTGATCAGGCTTGCAAACAGCCGGAGCCGGACTATGTTTTGAGTAGCTAAAAAGCAGGAGGCGCACGCCGCAAAAGAGACCGTACGGAATGCTGCAAGGGCTTGAAATGTATTTTGCGGAGGGTGAAGGCAGACGCGTCCGCCTGCAGCAGAATGGCAGTCAGTTTTCGCTTGAGCGTGTGGTAACAGGGAAGCGCTTCCAGCTGCCTGGCCAGATCCCTGCTGTTGTCCACATCGGCTTTTTCTTCGAGAAAGCTTACGCAGTTCATACACGCATGATGCCGGAAAGAGTACAGCAGCAATTCGTTCAGTAGCTCCTCTGTCTGCCAGTTCAGCATGGCAAAGGACTCCAGGTTGAAGCTGTCAATGTGCAGACCGATCAGGTAAGCACCGCCGTCTGTGGCAGGCCCCACCACCATGTTGGCGGTCAAAAGTTCTTTCTTAGCCTGCAGCAGATCCGTGGCACTCAAAGCAGGACAATCACTACCAATGCAGATCACGCGCTGGTAGCCGGCCGCGAAAACTTCCTGAAAGGCATTGGCCAACCGCTCTCCAAATGTGTTGCCCACCTGTTTGTCCGTCAGGATCGGCATCAGCGGCAAACCGGCCCGCTTTGCTACGACCACTGCATGCTGTAGCAGCGTCTTTGCAATCTTCTTGTTCACACCGCTGCCGTGCTGCTCCGAAAAGGTTTTGCAGGCTATCTCCTGCCCACTGGTATGGGCAAACAAAAGAATGGCGGTATCGGCTTGAAAGGAATCCAAAGGAGTTTCTGTCACACTTTATCAGATCGGTCCATTACAAAAAACAGCAACCAGATCCTTTACAGGTATACGAGAGAAGCAAGTTAAGCATATTTAAATAATATAAAAGCCGGCTTTTGCTCAACAGAATGTAAAACATGCACAAACCTGCATATATTGGAAAAAGTATCTCCTCATGCCGCAGATTGACAGGAACAGCGTATCTCTAGTTGGGATATAGAACACACATTTGCCAGGCTTGCGTATATTTAAACCACATCTATAAGATCAAAGAATGCCGATACAGACGATAAATCCTGCAACGAACGAAGTCATTAAGACTTTTGAACCCCATACCGCTACTGAGGTGGAGCAAATGCTGAAAGCGGCCGATACCGCTTTTCAGAGCTGGAAGCACGTGGAGTTTGAGGAGCGGGCCCGGCACATGCAGCAGTGTGCGGATTTGCTGGAGCAGGAAGCAGAAAAATATGGCCGCATCATTACCCTTGAAATGGGCAAGCCACTGCAGGACGCGGTGGCGGAAGTAAAAAAATGCGCCAAAGTATGCCGCTATTATGCCGAAAAGGCTGCTGAATTTCTGCAGGATGAGGAGGTGGAATCAGGAGCCAGCCGCAGCCTGATCGCCTACCAGCCGTTGGGTGTCGTGCTGGCCGTTATGCCCTGGAATTTCCCTTTCTGGCAGGTCTTACGTTTCCTGGCCCCTGCCCTGATGGCCGGGAATGTGGGTGTGCTGAAGCATGCCTCCAATGTGCCGCAATGCGCTCTGGCCATCGAAGAAATTATTCGGAAGGCCGGTTTTCCAGAACATGTATTCCAAACCCTGCTGGTTGAATCGAAAGCGGTGGACGCTATCATTGAGAGTAAGTATATAAAGGCTGTCACCCTGACCGGCAGCGAGGGAGCCGGCTCCAAAGTAGCGGAAAAAGCGGGCAGTGAGATCAAGAAAACCGTGCTGGAACTGGGCGGCAGTGACCCGTTCATTGTGCTGGAGGACGCCGACCTGGAGGAGGCCGCCACGACGGCCGTGAAGTCCAGGATGGTGAACACCGGCCAGAGCTGCATTGCTGCGAAACGCTTTATAGTGGTGGAAGGTATAGCCGAGGCGTTTCTGGAGAAGATGAAAGAAAAAATGCGGGCGCTCAAAACAGGCGATCCCTTGAAAGACAACTGTGATTATGGTCCCTTAGCCCGGAAAGACCTGGCAGAAGAGCTCGAAAAGCAGGTACAGGCGTCGCTGGACAAGGGCGCCGAAGTGGTGCTGGAAGGCGGCCGCGAAGGCAAGGATTCCGCCTATTTCAAGCCCATGATCATCCGGAATGTAAAACCCGGCATGCCTGCGTATGAGGATGAATTATTTGGTCCGGTAGCCATCGTGTTTGTGGTACCGGATGAAGCCGAAGCCATTAAGATTGCCAACGATCACCGCTACGGCCTGGCTGGCACCGTCTGGACAAAAGACAAGGAACGCGGCCTTCGCGTGGCCCGCCAGGTAGAGTCAGGCGCGGTATTCGTCAATGCCATGGTCGCCTCCTCTCCCGAAATGCCCTTTGGCGGCATCAAGAAGTCAGGTTACGGACGGGAGCTTTCCTACATCGGCATACGTGAGTTTACCAATCAGAAAAGCATCTGGATAGGGTAAAGGTTAAATTGCTTCATGGTTAAATTGTTGATTGGTTTTTACAGGTATGCTCTCCTACGCCTCCCGGAGAAAGCAGCTCAAAAATCTTTACTTCCCGGCTTTTATGTGAGACTATCTGGAAGGTATAGCTTGAAAGGTATAGCGGTGTAACCAGAATCCTCTGAGTGCGGGTTGCAGGAAATCTGTGCAAGCACAACCATTTAACCATTAAGCAATTTAGCAATTCAACAATACCCTATTAGTTTATACACCACATACCCGGTTATTTCATGGATCAGGCGGTGCCAGAGCCGGAAGGCATCGGCGTTGGGAATAAACAGCTCATCCGGGGAATAGCGCACTTCGCTGGCATAAAAGTCCGCCGGAAAGGTATGCGTTTCGACGCCAGCCTTGTCAAAACAGGCCTTGGCACGTCGCATGTGAAAAGAAGAGGTAACCAGCAGCTTGCGCTCGAATTGCGGGTAGCTTTGCAGCAGCTCTGCCGAGTAAATGGCGTTCTCGTAGGTGTTCATGCTACGGGTCTCGGTGATGATATCGTCCTCCAGCACGCCGGCCATCAGCAGAATATCCTCCAGCATCTCCGCTTCCGGCCTTCGGTCCATGGCAATCGTACCCGTTCCGCCCGTAATCAGGAACTTCCCCACCTTGCCCAGGTGGTAGAGTTGCAGCGGGTGCAAAAAGCGGTCTGCCCCTTTCTGAGTATGGATTCGGTCGGGTGCGAGGGTGTTCACGCTTGTCACCCCAGTCAGGATGATGGCCACGTCGTAGTCATCCACCTCCTTCACGGGTACAGGCGCGTATTCCCAGGCGCGCATGGTGGTGTTGGCCAGAAACGGATTGGAGAAGACAAGCAGCAAGCCCGTGGCCGACACCAGGCATAACCGACGGACTCGGGCAGACTTCAGAAAAAGAGCGAGCAGCAAGAGAACGACTACCCAGAGAATAGGCATCAGAAAGTATTGCAGCACTTTGGAGAGGACAAAAAACATGGCCGGAAGATCAGGGAATCGTACTGAAGCCCCAAAGGTAGGAAAGCACCGGCAAAGCGGAAAAAATTAATATACCCGCGAGCGCCTTTTCAACTTGCTGTGAATCCCTACTAAAACGCTAGAACAGACGCCGGAACACCCACAGCAGCAGCGAGAGAAGGATACTCACCAAAATCATGCTCGTGATCGGCATATAGAAGCGGAAGTTCCTGCGCTCCACCCGGATATCGCCCGGCAGGTTACCGAACCAGCCAAGCTTATCTCCGGCCAGCCAGAAAATCAGGCCGATCACAACCAGCACTACGCCTATGATCACAATGTATTTCCCGATGGACTGCATACTGCTATACCTATGTATGAAGGTTATTCTTACGACAAAATTACAGTATAGATTTACAGAACGCATCCGGTCCAGAGTTCTTTTTTAGTAGCGGACCGGCCGAAAGCTTTTGTTCGGAAATCCGTCCTGAAAAGCGTAAATTTGAATGTTGCAGGAATCCTTAAATCCCCTATACCTTGAAAGTTTGCATTGCTGAGAAACCAAGTGTCGCCCGAGAGATCGCCATGGTCATTGGAGCCAGAACCAAGAAGGATGGCTACTATGAAGGCAATGGCTACCAGGTCACCTGGACCTTCGGACACTTTTGCCAGCTCCGCGAGCCAGACGACTACAACCCGCAATGGAAACGCTGGAGCATGTATGACTTACCCATGCTCCCGGACAGGTATGGCATCAAACTCATGCAGGACAAGGGGGTGGTGCAGCAGTTCAAGATCATTAAAAAGTTGCTGGAGCAGTCCGAGGAAGTGATCAACTGCGGGGATGCCGGCCAGGAAGGGGAAGTGATCCAGCGCTGGGTACTCACCGAGGCCAATTACCGGAAGCCTTTCAAACGGCTCTGGATATCTTCCCTTACAGAAGAATCCATACGACAGGGCTTTGCCCGGTTGCGGGAAGGTTCCGAATTTGACTCGCTCTACCAAGCCGGCAAGAGCCGCGCCATCGGTGACTGGCTACTGGGCATGAACGCCACCCGCCTCTTCACGCTCAAGTATGCCCAGGGCCGCCAGACACTGTCCATCGGTCGGGTACAAACGCCTACGCTGGCCATGATCGTGAACCGGCATCATGAGATCGCCAACTTTGTGCCGCAGGCATATTGGGAACTCAAGACGGTATACCGCGAAACGACTTTTTCCAGCACCAACGGCCGCTTCCACAAGGAAGAGGAAGGGCAGCAGATCCTGGACGCGATCCGGCAGGCCGAACTGACCATCACCGACATTGACACCAAAAAAGGAACAGAGAGCCCGCCCAAGCTCTTCGACCTGACCTCGCTGCAGATCGAGTGCAACAACAAGCTCAGCATGTCGGCCGATGAGACGCTTAAGACGATCCAGAGCCTGTATGAGAAGAAGGTAGTTTCCTATCCGCGTGTGGATACGGTGTTTCTGCCCGATGACATCTATCCCAAGATACCAAGTATCCTGCAGGGCCTGAGCAATTACCAGCAGGAAGTGGCGCCGCTGCTGCAGAGCAAGATCCGGAAGAGCAAAAAAGTATTCAACAACAACAAAGTAACCGACCACCACGCCATCATCCCGACCGGTGCGCCGGCCAACAACCTGTATGGCCGTGAGGCAGAAGTATACGACATCATCACCCGACGCTTCCTGGCCGCCTTTTACCCGGACTGTATCGTGAGTAACACCACTGTTCTGGCGGAGTCTGCCGGCTATACCTTCCGGGTGCGGGGCAAACAGATCCTGGAGCCGGGCTGGCGTGTGTTGTATGGCGCGGAGGATATCAAGATCGAGAGCACCGGCAAGGAAAACAAAGAAGAGGAAGAGACCGCCGGCATTCTGCCCAACTTCGTGGCAGGTGAGCACGGACCCCATGCGCCGCTGCTTGACAGGAAGATGACCAATCCGCCAAAGGAGTATACAGAAGCCACCCTATTAAGGGCTATGGAAACGGCAGGTCGCCAGATGGATGACGATGAGCTGAAAGAGGCGCTGAAGGAAAACGGCATCGGGCGTCCTTCCACACGCGCGGCCATCATCGAAACCCTGTACAAGCGGCAGTACATCCGCAAGGATAAGAAAAAGATCGTGCCGACCCAGATGGGAATTGACCTGATCGGCGTTATACCGAACCAGACCCTGAAGTCCGCAGAGATGACCGGCCAGTGGGAACGCAAACTACGGCAGATCGAAGGGGGCACTTTTAAACCGGAGTCTTTTCTGCAGGAGCTGCAGGACTTTGTCGTGAGCCTGGTGCAGGAAGTAAAATACGACAAAGCGACCGTGACCATGGAAGCGCAGCCCGAACCTGCCGCCGCTACCGCCGCAAAACCAACCAAAGCAAAGGCTGCCCCGAAAGCACCAAAAACTGACGCTACGCCTGTTCAGGGGCTGGGTACCTGCCCGGCCTGCAACGAAGGGCATATTATCAAAGGCTCCAAGGCATATGGCTGCATCCGCTTCAAGGAAGGCTGCCGCTTCCTGGTGCCCATTGAACAGCAGGGCAAAACCCTTACAGACAAACAAATAACTGCTTTGCTAAGCAAAGGAAAAACTCCTGCAATCAAGGGCTTCAAAGACGAACAGGGCACTAGCTTTGATGCTGTCCTGAAACTCGACGAAAACAGGCAGGCGGTGCTGGAGCGGGTCGAGAAAACTGAAAAAGCATTGGCAGCAGATCCGTTCGCCACGTGCCCCAGGTGCAGGCAAGGGAGTATGCTTAAAGGCAAATCAGCGTATGGCTGCAGCCGTTTCCGGGAAGGATGCCAGTTTGTGGTGCCGTTTGAAATGGGCGGCAAGACCCTTACAGACAAGCAGATCGGTACACTGCTTACCAAACGCAAAACAGGAAAGATCAAAGGCTTCACCTCCGCCAAGACCGGCAATAGCTTTGATGCAGCCCTGGCCCTGAATGACAACTGGCAGGTGATCTTCCAGTTCGATTAAAAGCAAAAGCGGCACTAACCCAGGTTAGTGCCGCTTTTGTAGTAGTAACCAGCTTCGATTACTTTACTTTGAAAATCACATCTTCCGTCGCTACGTTTGTCCGATAGTCGGTTGCATTGATGGTCAGGGTATAGGCTCCGGCCCGCATACCTGGCACAGTAAGCAAGGTGTCAAACTCCAGCACTTTGGTATCCGGGAAAGTGGTAAAGTTCACCAGGTCAGCGTCTCCGCCTACGTCCCTCACCCGCACCTGCAGCTCCCTTACTTTATCCTTATCAGTTGCCGTAAACTTGACGCGCACCGTACTCGCTGCAGTCAGCGTTTGGT
>NZ_JSYF01000005.1:0-13289 GCF_054824225.1 Pontibacter sp. HJ8 | reverse complement strand
GGTATAACCCACGGAGATGTGGATATACATGCTAAAACTGTGCGTGTGCTGGGCAAAGGCAACAAGGTCCGCATCATCCCCCTGAACGATACCCTGATCGCTTCCATAGCGCATTACCTGGAGCAGAAGAAAAGCCTCTTTGGCAATAACAATTCGGAAAAGCTGCTCGTTACTACTAAAGCACGGCCGCTGTATCCCAAATTCGTTTACCGTGTCGCTAAAAAGTACATCAGCTTGGTTACAACCTCAGAACATAACAGTCCGCATGTGCTGCGCCATTCCTTCGCCACACACTTGCTCAATAACGGCGCAGACCTGAATGCGATAAAGGATCTGCTGGGACATTCCAGTCTTGCTGCCACGCAGGTGTATACCCACAACTCAATAGAGAAGCTGAAATCGATCTTCGAGAAGGCTCATCCCAAAGCATAAGTTTTAACCATAAATTTTTACGATTATGAAGCTACAAATGCATTCAATCCACTTCGAGGCTGACAAACAGCTGACCGATTTCATCCAGCAGAGAGTAGACAAATTGGAAACATTTTACGACCGTGTTGTGGAGGGCGAAGTGTTTCTTAAACATAATAACAGCGACGGGAACGAAACGAAAACAGTAGAAATAAAACTATTTGTACCGGGCTCCACCCTCTTCTCAAAGGAAGATGCATCCTCCTTTGAAGCTGCCGCCGATGCCGCAGTAGAGGCGATGCGCCGACAGCTGAAACGATTTAAAGAAAAACAATTAGCTCATTAACAAACGAGCTCTTAGGTATAGCCGCTCCGAACAGGACGCCGACCATTATAAAAAAGGCCTGCTATCACTAGCAGGCCTTTTTTATATTTATATAGGTAAGTAGGAGCTTATATACCGAACTCCTGTTTGATCTGATCTACATAGTCCAGCTTCTCCCAGGTAAAGGTTTCGAATTCCTTCACACTGGTTTGCCCATTCTTGGATATCTCTATGCGCTTGGTGCCCGGCTGTCTGCCCATATGGCCATAAGCAGCAGTCTCGGAGAAGATCGGGTTCTGCAGGCCAAAGCGTTGCACGATCGCGTAAGGACGCATATCGAACAGCTTGTTCACCTTTTCGGCAATGTCGCCATCACTCAGGATGTTCCCTTGTGCGTCCTTCACTTTGGTTGAGCCATAGGTGGTTACATACAGACCTACCGGCTTGGCTACACCAATGGCATACGCCACTTGTACCAGTGCCTGATCTGCCACACCGGCAGCTACCAGGTTTTTGGCTATATGACGCGCCGCATAAGCTGCAGAGCGGTCTACTTTAGAAGAGTCTTTGCCAGAGAAGGCACCACCACCGTGCGCTCCTTTGCCACCGTAGGTATCGACAATGATCTTACGGCCTGTCAGGCCTGTATCCCCGTGTGGTCCGCCGATCACAAACTTGCCGGTCGGGTTGATGTGGTACACGATTTCGCTGTTGAAAAGCTTCTGAATGCGCTCGGGTAACAACTTCAGTACACGCGGCATCAGTATGCTGTCTACATCCTCGCTGATCTGCTGCACCATTTTCTTCTCAGCAGCAAGTTTTGCCTCGTTGCTGTTCCCTTCCGGCATCACGAATTCGTCATGCTGCGTCGAGATCACGATGGTATCGATCTTCTCGGGTACGTGGTTATCGTTGTAGCGGATCGTTACCTGTGACTTGGCGTCCGGGCGAAGGTAAGTCATTTCCCGGCCTTCTTTGCGGATAGCAGAAAGCTCCTGCAGCAACAGGTGCGATATGCTCAGTGCCAGCGGCATGTAGTTGTCCGTCTCGTTGGTTGCATAGCCAAACATCATACCCTGATCACCAGCTCCCTGATCTTCCGGATTGGCACGCTCAACACCCTGGTTGATATCACTTGACTGCTCGTGTATGGCGGAGATCACACCACAGGCATCCGCGTCAAACATATATTCGGACTTGGTATAGCCTATACGCTTGATTACTTCGCGCGCGACCTTCTGCACATCAACGTAAGCTTCTGTCTTTACTTCTCCGCTCAACACAACAAGGCCGGTTGTTACCAGCGTTTCGCAGGCTACTTTGGACTGTGGGTCCTGCTTTAAAAATTCGTCAAGGAGCGCATCTGAAATCTGATCCGCAACTTTATCCGGGTGCCCTTCTGATACAGACTCAGAGGTGAACAAATATGGCATTTGAATAATGGGTTTAGGTACAAAGTATAAACCTGCTGTAAGCTAGACAGCGGGTACAAAGCTACATGAATTCCATCATACTTAAAAACTCTCTTCAGCAGAAGAAAAAAAACGACTGCAGTTCCATTTAGCCACCTGCTTCAGGGTATAAAGTAAATTGTACCTTTCACATATAGCAGCATGCTATACCTGTTCAAGTTGCTGTAACTCAAATGCTCTGCACGGAATGAGAGTCCGACATACAGTATCGGTATAACCTTTTAAATATGGGCCCGTTTCTACTTTAAAAAATTGCACGTTTTCAAAACTGATATGAAGAACTATATAATACTAGTCTGGATTCTAACTTTTTTTGCTGGTACGGCAGAAGCACAGGATGGGTCTCCTTATAGAACGAGTTTCAAGGTAGATGCCCCTATTACGGCGGCAGGTATGGGCCTGAGCTACTATGGATTAACGCAGATGCAGGATAAAAAGGGCCTGACAGAAGAGCAGGTGAATAGCTTAAACCGGAACGAAGTAAACAAGTTTGACAGATTCTCGGCCGGCTATGATTCAGAGAATGCGAAAAAAATCAGCGATTTCCCTTTCTATGCCTCTTTTGCCATGCCCCTTACCCTTATATTCAACGATAACGTGAATGGTCATTTTGGCCAGGTATTTGGCTTGTATGTACAGACCATGGCGGTGACCGGTGCCTTCTTCACCATAACCAATGGCAACGTGCCACGTACCCGGCCTATGATCTATAGCAATGATGTGGAGATGTCGGATAAGATGCGGGCTAATGCCAGAAACTCATTTTATGCAGGACACACGGCAGCAACAGCCAGTGCGTCGTTCTTTTTTGCGAAGGTCTTCCACGATTTCAACCCGGATTCTCCGGCCCGTCCTTACGTATGGGCAGCAGCGGCTACTGTACCGGCTGTCGTGGGCTACTGTCGCCTGAAAGCCGGCAAACACTTCCTGAGTGACAACCTGCTGGGCTATGCCATGGGTGCTGCCGCCGGCATTCTGGTGCCACAACTGCACAAGAAAACAAACAATACAGGCATCTCGATCACGCCTACGCTGATCCCCACACTGGAAGGCACCGCTTATCAGGGAGCCAATCTGAGTTATAGTTTTTAAGCGGCATGACGATGTAGGTTGAATGTCTTGCTGCCTAGACGCTTTAACAGCATTGCTATAAAAGGCGTGTAACTGGTTACACAGTAGAGCCATCTTAAGGATGTAGACTACAGAATACCGATTTTCACTTTTATTAATAAACAAAAAAGGCTGCCTTTGGAAGGCAGCCTTTTTACTTATAGGTTGGTCAGAAATTATGGGTTCTGTACCATGTTTGGATTTGCATCCATCTCACCTTGTGGGATCTGATGGATAAACTTATCATCGTTAGCAGGAGTCTCACCTATTACGGCAGTATGGTTGCCTGTACGAACCAATGGCTTCTGCAGACGTTTGATGTCAAGCAAACCAAAACCTTCGCCATACAGCTCTTTTCTTCTTTCTACGAAGATCTCTTCCAGCAAGGCATTCCCTACTGCCAGTGTAGGCAGTACAAGTGTTGCGTCTGTATAACGCTGCTTACGCAGCTCTAACAGGAGCAGTTGGGCAGCAGCTGGGTTGCCTAATCTTGCCTGAGCTTCCGCCTCGATGAGTAGCATTTCAGCAGAGCGCATCAATGGTATGTGACCACCGAGTGTAGTAAGATCTTTGAACTTGGTGATGGTGTAACGGTCAGAAGTCCAAACTTTATTGCCATTGCTGGTTACAAATGCTTTCTCATCTTCCTGGAATTCACGACGCGCATCGTTTGCATCAAATAATGCTACGAAGTTGTCGTTCGCACGCAGGTTGTTATAGCCCACACGTGTATAAGCACGGCTTCCGGTAGAGGACAAGGTATAACGTCCGTCTATGAAAGAGTAGAAAGAAGCAAAAGCATTGTTTTGGTCAGCTGACTGCGGCAATCCCCAGATCCACTCACCATTGCTATAGTTGTTAAAGCCTCCTTTGTAGGAAGTAGCAGTCATCAACGGATAACCTGCACGTGCCTTCTGAGCAAACTCTGCAGCTTTAGCCCACTCTCCCATCTCCAAGTAAACGCGTGCCAGTAAACCTTGCGCTACGTTCTTGTTGATACGGCTCTTGCTTGGGCGTGAGCCTGTAAGCGTATTCTCAGCAATGGTCAGGTCTGCCAGAATCTGCGTGTATACCTGCTCCAGCGTTGCTCGTTCCTTACCCACTGTCTGCGGAGTAGACGGCTCCAGCATAAGCGGAACAGCCAGCGCATTCTTATCCTTCAGGTACGTGTGCTGATACGCACGAGCCAGGTTAAAGTAGGAGAAAGCTCTGATCACTCTGGCTTCAGCCTCCAGAGACTTTATCTCAGCTTCTGTAGCATCCGGCAATTTAGAAGAGAATGCGATGATGTTGTTTGCATTCGTAATCAGGTTGTAGGCATGACCCCAAAGAATACGCGTACCACGGTATGTAGCAAGCTTATTCGCATGTTCGTACTGGAAGACAAACCAGTTCGTGTTTGCCATAACATCCTGTCCCATTACGTCGAATGTCATCATATAGGCAGGAACACCGTAGCTATCATGGCTTACCGCTCCCTGGTTAACAGGTGCTTGGCGCATCAAGCGTATGGTACCTTCCAATGCTGCCTCAGCACCTGCTTTAGTACTGAAAGCCTGATCATAAGACACCTTGTTGGACGGTACAGTCTCCAGGTAATCTTTTTCACAAGCAGTTAAGCTCAGCGTAGCGCCAAGTACAACTGCTAAAAATTTTATATTCTTGATTCTCATTTTATCTTAGACTAAAAATTGTTCTTATAGCGTCACTCGCAGGCCAACAGAGTATGTCTTCTGAGTAGGGAAACGGCTATTTGTAAGACCATCTATACTTTGTTCTGGATCTAACCCGTCTGCTTTGAAAGCAGTCCACAGGTTGTCACCTTGCACAAATACGCGTGCATTCTTCAACCCAACGCGTTCCTGCAGAGACTGTGGCAGCGTGTAACCAAGCGTTACGTTACGCAGACGCAGGTAAGAAGCATCAACCAGGAATCTGGAAGATTGGCCGTTCGTATTCAAATCCTGCGATGTACCTAGTCTTGGCACATTGGTTACATCACCTGGCTTCTGCCATCTGTTCAGGATGTCAGCATTCCAGCTTGTACCAGCTCTGTCGCCACCATGCATCAGACCGCTGTAATCCGTGTTCAGGATCTCTCCACCAAGGCTATAAGTGAAGAATACGCTCAGGTCAAAGCCTTTGTAAGCAAAGTTATTGGTAACACCGCCCGTTACATCCGGAAGCGCAGTGCCTACATAATAACGGCCAGCCTCGTTGTAATTAGAAGTAGTTACTCTCTCAGTCACATTGCCATCAGCGTCCTTTACATCTTTGTACCACAAGCTTAAACCTGTCTCTGGATTCACCCCAGCAAACTCCTGGATGAAGAAATCATAGATTGAATGGCCAACCTTCAACTGCTTGGTTCCCTGAAGAATAGTCTCCTGAGGAAGCTTAGTCAGTTCATTTTTGTTGTGGGCCGCATTGAAGTTCGCATTCCAAACAAAGTCTTCTCCATTAATGATGTCGGCGTTCAGGTTAAATTCAACACCGCTGTTTCTGATAGCTCCCAGGTTATCAAACACGGTTGAAAAACCAGAAGAAGGAGGCATTGGCTTGTTAAACAACAGATCTTCAGATCTTCTATCGTAGTAGTCCAAAGAAACATCAAATTTGTCGAATATTGTTGCGTCTATACCTACGTTGAAAGCTGCTTGCTTTTCCCAGCTCAGGTTACGGTTTTCCATTTTCTCCAGGATGATGCCAGGAGCAGAAAGGTTGCTGTAACCAGTCTGGTAGAGACCTCTGAACGAATAGTAGTCAGCGCTACCTCCTGAAGTCAACAATCCTTCGTTACCGGAAGTACCATAACTTGCGCGGATCTTAGCATCTCCTATCCAGGCTAGGTCGCTCATAAAGTCTTCCTGAGAGATTCTGTAAGAACCACCAACCGAGAAGAAGTTACCCCATCGTTGTTCTTCAGCAAAGCGGGAAGAACCATCACGTCGGAATGAGCCAGACAGGTAGTACTTGTCCATAAAGTTATAGTTCACCTGGCCCAGGAAGCTCATGAGTGAGCGTCTGTCGTTTTGGCTATTGAGTGAGTTCAGGGTAGAAGCGTTGTCAAGCTCAGTTAAACCAGGCAGCGGCAGGAAGTTGGTCTTCTGGCCATAGATGTAGTCATACTTGTTGTTGAATGCTTCAAAACCACCCAACGCGTCGATTTGGTGCTGACCAAAAGACTTGCTGTAGCTTAATATGTGGTTGATAGTATATTCCACGAAGGAGCTTCTCCACTGCGTACCACGACCACCAACACCAGCTCCGTCACCGTAAAGCGGATTGTAGAAAGTGAAATCTTTCGTGTTGTCGCCGGTTAGTGCAAAAGTAGTCTTATATTTTAGATCAAAAGGAAGTGCAACTTCTCCGAATGTGTTTAAGCTCCAGGTAAGAACATTGCGCTTTAACATATCCAGTTCAGTAGTACCTACCGGGTTGCCATTACCACCGTAAGGACGGGAGGTATTGAAATCGTAAATAGATGGGTTATCGATGAAAGTGCCATCTGCATTTCTTCTTCTCTGGATCGGGTATACAGGGGCAATATTTCTACCCCAGGATACTACGTTACGGAAAGATGTACCGCTTGAAGTTGGAGAGTTCTGGTCCGTATTAGAGATCAAGGCGTTTACACCAAACTTGATCTTATCAGTAACCTGTGAGGTCACACGCAGACGGGAAGTATAACGCTCAAAACCAGAAGTAATGAAAGCACCTTCCTGATTCAGGTAGTTTCCGGAGAAGTAGTAGTTGGTTTTTTCATTCCCGCCTTGAATACCGAAGTCATACTCCTGACGAACGGCTTTTCTGAAAAGAGCATCTCTCCAGTCATCTTCCCAGGCTGGAGTAAGACCTGCTTTCAATTTGCCATCAAGCCCAACCGGCTCATTATCGTTGTATGGGTTGTATTGTTGGCCATTGGCACCTCCCCCCGCAATGCGGCTTACAACATTTTTAGAGGCATACTCCTCAGGCGAAGCAAATTTGCCTTGCCATAAAGATGAAGTTGCTTTGGCATCGTTTCTCAGCGCCTCCCAGGTAAGCTCATAGTACTCGTTTGAGTTTACATTCTTGTAGTCTTTAACAGCAAAGTCAGAAACACCATATGTAGCGCCAAAAGTAATTGTTGGTTTCTTCGGAGCGGTACCGCCTTTTGTCGTAATTACAATGACACCGTTTGCTGCGCGTGAGCCATAAAGCGCTGCGGCACTTGCGTCTTTCAATACAGTCATCGACTCAATGTCGTTCGGGTTGATGGCATTCAGATCACCTGAATAAGGAGCGCCATCCACTACATAGAGTGGAGTTGAGGATGAAGCAACTGAACCTACACCACGGATACGCACCTGGCCGGTTGAACCAGGCTGGCCGCTTGTCTGAACAACCTGTACACCTGGTGTTAAACCACCTAGTGCCTTTGTCACATCATTCACCTGAAGCTTCTCGATTGACTCTGACTTGATTGCAGAAGCAGAACCAGTGAATGATTTTTGATCTGCTGTACCGTAAGCTACTACCATTACTTCAGAAAGCGTTTTGCTATCTTCCTTCAGTTTTACGTTGATAGTTGTTTGGCCAGCTGTGCTGATTTCCTGCTTGATGTATCCTAAGTAAGAAACTACCAGGGTAGCATTCGCCTGGTTTACATTTACAGTGAATTCACCATCAGCACCAGTTGCAGTCCCCGTAGAGGTACCTTTCACGATAACAGCCACCCCTGGCAAAGGTTGCCCAGTCCCAGAATCAGTCACCCGTCCTGAGATGGCCTGGCTTTGTGCCCACGCCTGGTTCACCAGGGCAAGCAACATCACCAAACCAATAAATAGAACTTTTCTCATAAAGTTAGATTAATAAAATTGATAAAATTGTGTTAGATTAGATATCCAAAGTTAACACACTGATTCTATTAAGTAAACAACCCGTAAAAAATATGTCCTTTTTTTACAGTTAGGGGCATTACTCAACATTTTACACCTTTTATAAAGCATGTAAATGCTTTGTAATAAATAATATACAAAATACCTATATAAGCAGCATGCTAAATTTAAATATTCTAAGCCCCTGGAACAGCTTATACAATAAGAAGATCGCAATGCACTATTACGTTCACCCTATGTTTGGAAAATAAATCCGAAATAAGCTTTGAGATAGGAATGCTCAATAGAATGAATAGAATATTTTTTACATGGCTTCGCTTATGTTCGGAGTAAAAGAGCAGTCTTATCACACGAAATGCAGTCATTTCACCGGTCGTTGCTATGTAAAAGAACAGCCGGCAACTCAATGATATCCTCTTGGCAATGCCTTTAATGCGTACAATGTCCCATGCTTCAGAAGTACTCTCAGCACATTAATCTTAGCTCTCCTGTCTAACTGAACATCAGAAACAGGTATAAAAAAAGCGTGCGACAACCAAATGCCGCACGCTTTACTATCAGGTTAGTCGTGTTTACTTCTTCAGGTTTTCCTCAAAGAGCTTGTAGATGCGCTTGTACTCATCTGTCCAGCTGGCAGGCTCCGTAAAACCATGATCTTCTACCGGGTATACCGCCAGCTCCCAGTTGTCTTTGCCCAACTCGATCAGGCGCTGCGTCAGCCGCACTACGTCCTGGAAATGCACGTTGGTATCGACCATGCCATGGCAGATCAAAAGAGCGCCTTTCAGGCCTTCTGCGTAGTAGATGGGTGAGCTTTTGGCATACGCCGTGCTATCCAGTTGCGGTACATTCAGGATGTTGGAGGTATAGCCATGGTTGTAGTGTGCCCAATCTGTTACGGAACGTAAGGCCGCACCGGCCGCAAACACATCCGGCTCTGTGAACATCGCCATCAGCGTAATGAAGCCACCATAAGAGCCCCCATAAATACCGATCCGTTTCGGATCAACATTATACTTGTCTACCAGTAATTTAGCGCCGTCTACGTGGTCACTCAGGTCTTTGCCTCCCATGAAACGGTAGATGCCCGTGCGCACATCACGTCCATAGCCGGCACTGCCCCGGTAGTCGATATCCAGTACGGTATAGCCATTATCGGCCAGGAAGTTGTGGAACATATACTCTCTGAAGTAAGAACTCCACCACTTATGCGCATTCTGCAGGTAGCCGGCACCGTGCACAAAGATCACGGCTGGCCCGTTGGCTACGGCATTCTTTGGTTTGTAGAGGCGGGCGTACACATCTACTCCATCACTTGCCTTGTAGGAGATCACCTCGGGTTCGCGCCAGTTGTACGCTTTGAACTCCTCTGTCAGCGATTCTGTCACCTGCCGAGGCTTAGCCCCTTTTTTGTTGTCCATCACGAATAGCTCCCAGGGCTTGTTGCTGTAGGAATAACGGATGGCCAGCGTCTTTTCATCCGGCGACATGGTCACTTCATGCGCTCCTGCACCGGTTGTTAGCTGCGTCATGGTGCCGCCCTGCAACGGCATTTTGTAGAAATGCTTTTCGCCCGGATGAACTTTGTTTGCCGTGAAATACCAGTTCTTTTTGTCGTTGGACAGCTTCGGATCCGATACCTCAAACTTGCCGCTGGTAAGGGCTTTCTTTTTGCCGGTATTTACATTTAGGGCATACAGGTGCGAGTAGCCCGTCTCCTCCGACTGGTACCATACCTGCTCGTTGTCCGGCATCCAGCCGATCTCGCCTGCACCGTAACCTATACCTGGCCCACTGATCCAGGCTTCATCCCGCTGCCGGTCGAGGGTAGTCAGTTTGCCGGTGGCTGGGTCCAGCTTCAGTATCCAGCGGTCTTTGTTATCTGTGGAGCGCGCTACCATTACGGCATGCTTGCCATTATCAGACCAGATCGGTCCAAAAACGGCGACACTGCGCATCTCCTGTTTGGCAGGCTTTGTCGGTGTCTCCTTGGCGGCACTGGCTTTGGTGTCTTTGTCCAGCAGGTAGGCCGGCTGCTCGTTTATACCTTCCAGGTCTTTGAGCTGCAGCGCAAAAGTGGTATCGCGGCGAATGTCATACACAAACGACTCAAATGTTGCCTGCTGATCCCCTACCTTGGTGCGGGTATTGATGTCTTCGGTATACCCTGTGGAGGTAACATAGTCCGGCACGATGGCTACTTTCGCACTCTTTGGCCTGTTCACCAGCCGGTAGGTGATGTACTGCTCATCCGGGCTCAGCACCACATTGTCTACCGATTTCTCTCCCAGGTATATTTCTTTGGGCCGTGAAGGCGAATCTGACTTTTGCTGCTTTTTTGCGGCTTCCTTGTCTGCTTCTCTTTCGCGTACAATTTGCAGCAGAGCCAGCTGCTGTTTGCGCAGCCATTCCCGTTGTGGGTCTTTGGAATCGCCAGCGGCTGGTTTTGCACCTTTTTTGAAGTCAGTCAGCTGTGCCACCTGTCCGTTGCCGATGGTCCACAGGTATAGGTTGCTGTCTTTGATAAAGGCTACCTTCTTTTCATCCTGACTGAAGGAGGGGCTGCTTTCGCGCTCCACCGTACTGGTTATCTGCTGAGTCTTACCGCTCTTCACATCGAGCAGGTAGATATCCCCATTCTTTTCGTATACCTTTTTTGTTTCCGCTTTATTGTAACGGCCAAACGGGCTCGCCAATGCTCTTCGCTCCTGCGCGCCTACTTTGCGGATATTTTTCCCTTCTGCTGATACACTGTAAAGCGAGTCTTTCCTGTTTGCATCCGGATTCCAGTTGAAATAGATCTTTTTGCCATCCTCTGACCAGAAAACATTGCTCGGCGAGGTTCCGATCCAGTTCGGATCACGCATGATCTTCTCCACGCTCAGTGTCTTGTTGTCCTGTTGCGCCTGTACGGCAGCCCCCGACAGGACCAGCCACGACAGAACCAGGATAGCTTTCTTCTTAAGAAGCATAATTAGGGTGTCTTTATGAGATTGATTGTTTTATTGTAATTAAAAATAAGCGATTGAGTTGGAATATGCCAATTTAATCCAGCCTATACTTTCTGCGGCAACCGCATCACCTTATTGCTTGGTTGCACTCAGGGCCATAGGTGGGTGCTGCTCATCGAAATTTGTCAGTTCCTGGTAGAACTTGGCAAAAGCCAGTAGTTGCGCCTCCCCGTAGAGTTTGCCCATAAACGTGATCGTGGTCGGCATGCCGTTTTTTTGAAAGCCATTCGGCACCACCACACACGGGTGGCCTGTCAGGTTCGTCATCACCAGGTTGCTGCCTGCAAAAGACGGGCTGATGTATACGTCAACATCTTTCAGTTTCTCCTGCATTTGCTGGATCAGGAGGGTGCGTACGCGCTGCGCCTGCAGATACTCCACCGCCGTTACAAAGCGGCCTGCCCGGAATATGTTGGGCCAGGCATTTTTATGCTGCTGCACCATCAGGCTGTCCCGTCCGCTTCGGGTCAATTCGTCAAAGGCAGCTGCCCCTTCAACCGAAATGGTCAGGGTCAGGTCACTTGCTGGCAGGTTGGGCAATTCCATCGGTACCAATTCTATACCTGCTTTCTGCAGTGCATCCAGGGTTGCCTTGTCATTCTCCTTGAAGCCATAGTCCCGCTCGAAGTCTTTTTTGAGGTAGCCTACCCGTAGCTTCTTCGGGTCGATGTTCTGGTTGTAGTTGAAGGAGGCATCCGTTACCGACAGGTCTTTTCCGTCAGGACCGTAGATGACATTGAACACAATAGCACAATCTTCAGCAGAGCGCGCTATTGGTCCGATCTTGTCCATGGACCAGCTCAGGGCCATGGCTCCGTGTCGGCTCACGCGACCAAACGTCGGGCGCAGCCCTGTGGTACCGCAAGCCGTAGATGGCGAAACGATGGAACCAAGGGTTTCTGTACCGATCGCAAAAGGAAGCAAGCCTGCTGCCACCGCCGATGCGGATCCTGCTGAAGAGCCACTCGATCCTTTGGTTATATCCCAGGGAGATTTCGTCTTGCCGCCATACCAGACATCGCCCATCGCCAGCTCTCCTAAAGTCAGTTTGGCTACCAGCACGGCTCCTGCTTTCTCCAGTCGCTCCACCACGGTGGCATCCAGGTCTATCTTTTGATCTTTGAAAGGCACAGAGCCCCAGGTAGTGTTATAGTTTTTGGTTGCCAGCAGGTCTTTTACGCCGTAAGGTATACCATGCAGCAGGCCTTTGTATTTACCCGATCTAATTTCCTGATCAGCCCGGCGTGCCTGCTCCAGGGCCAGCTCTTCTGTCAGGGTAGTGACGCATTGCAGGGTGGGCCCGTGCTGCTTGAGCCTTGCCAGGAAGAACTTTGTCAATTCCTCAGAAGAAATCTGCTTTGTGCGGAGTAGCTCTGCCAACTGCGGCACGGTATAGAAAGCAAGATCTTCCCTGTTAGTGGGGAGCTTTATACCTTTCCTGCGCTCCACTTCAAACTTCTCCCGCTTCTCCTCAAAAGTAAAACCCACAGGTATAGGATTGAACTGCAGGGCCGGGGCCACGTCGTTTGACAGGGGCTGCTCCCTGATTTTTTTGTAGCTGTTCCGGAATTCGGTAACATCGGCTGTCGCAGAATCGAGTTGCGCTGTGGAGAAGTTAAGACCGATCAGCTGCTGGGCATTTCGCAGCATGTCTACTGTGATCTTATCATCCGCCAGTTTGGTGACGAAGGCGCCGGAGACGAAACAGCTGATGCCCAGTAGTGGGTATATGTATTTTTTATTCATATTTTCTTGTTGGCCTTATTGCTAAACATCTAAGATATCTGACTGGAGGATGTTTTTCAACTATTTTTGAAACAACAATATTACTTTGGATAAAGAAAGTACTCTCAAACCGTTTACATAGTCCAGCAGTTCTTTTTAAGCCCTTCCTTGCTATGCTACAGTTTAAAACAAGGTCGGTTACTTCAATTAATTGGTGCCTTGTTCAGGTTAAGGCTCCATCAAGAAGCTTTCTCGTAAAAGGATATAATTGTTCATTACCCTATACCTTTAAAATTAAGCGTAATTAAACATTTATTTTCTGTGCCATAAAACACAATGAGCTTATTAGAAAAAG
>NZ_JSYF01000388.1:0-5965 GCF_054824225.1 Pontibacter sp. HJ8 | reverse complement strand
AAACCTTAGTTGTTACAGGAGCACATTCCTAACCTGAACAATGATCTTAAGATGCAACCCTTAATTCTATTACCAATACTTCCAAAGAAATACATTACTATTATTACTAAATTGCCATTGCGTAATTTAGTAATAATGGCAAACATGTACGACAAAGAACAGGTAAGACAGCGATTTCTTGAGGAAGTGGAGCGCCTAGTAACCACTGGCATAGCCCGCTCATACTCCAAAGTAGCGGAAGGCTGTGGCCTGCAGTCCTGGCACATCTCCGATATCCGGAAGTCACGCGTAGAGGTGAGTCTGCAGGTGGTTGTAAACTTTGTCACAGCTTACCGGGAGCATGGGGTGAATTATGGGCATATACTGGATGGGGAAATAGAGAAGCCAGCCGTACCGCTTGCAGCCCTTGATGGACTGGAACGTGCAAGGCAGGAAATAGAGATTAGTATAAGAGCCCTAACCAACATTTAAAGGATATTCACAATAAAGGAGTACACAACAATGAATGGCTCATTGCATTGGTGTCTTATATTTCATTGTCTATATAAATTAAGCGATAATTAATATATATATTTGCAACCATCTTTGAACCCTATTGCAAGATGGACGAATCAACTACTATCAATATCATTTCTTTGGTTTTAAATATAGCATGTAGTGTAACTGCCTCGCTTCTGTTTTTATTTATTCTCCTATTTATCTTTCGACCTCACATCAAAGTCAGCCCCTTTGTCTGCAGGTCCCCTTCTAAGTTTGAGGATGATAAAACGGTATACTTCATTAAGGTCGTAAATCATTCTTTTTTCCCTGCTTACGATATCAAAGTAAACCTGCAGATACTTGAGAAGTACCCTGTACCCCCTGCAGGTATGATGAACACAAGAATGAGACCATTAGAACTTGTTTCCTACACCCACTCCCATCTGGTTGGCTATCGTCCTTCATGGTGGCGAAAGCAGGCAAACCATTGCATTAGATTTAGAACATTTGAAGATTTAGACAGCATTGTAAAGGACGATATGAAATCCGTAGAGGTCCAGGTTACGTTGAAGCATGGCCTTAGCGGACTAGTGAAAGTTTTCTCAGAAGAGTACTCTGACAAAAGCCAAATAAAGGGCGGCACATTTTCTTATGGCACAAAGTTTGGTGTTCTTAACTAAACTTTGTAAAATTACGTATACAAAGCTACACTACACATCTATACAACCCTCAAGCTACATATCATGAAAGACATCGATGTTGGATAATTAACATTATCCTTTTACAAGAAAAATTAAGCGATGTTAAACCTCTTAAAGCCTTCTATTAACTTAGAGGGCTTCTTTTTTTTCTCTCCTCCTGTCTTCTTCCTCCTCCACTTTCCCCCAGGCATCCAACAGGTCATCCACGATGATCACAGGATCCGGGTGATCATAGGCTGAATTGTCCACGTGCCCCACCAGCGCCTCTGCCAGCTCTTTGTTCTTGGTGATGCTCCGGATGCGGGTGTAGCCTGTATGCCTTGCAATGTGGCTGGTGATCTTTTCATGCACCTTTACAGCCCCCTCCTCTGCCTGGCCATTAAATACTTTCCTTGTTCTCACTAACCTGGTGAGCTTGGCTTCCTCTGCCGCATCGCGGATGCGCTCCCCGAACTGGTGCGTGATGGCGTTGCCCTTCTTGGTTCTTACCAGCGGGATCTCCCAGCCGTACTGTTCCAGTAAGGCAGCGGCCATGGGCGGCACCGGGATCAGTACCGGCTCCGAGGTCTTCTGCTGGCTCTTGTCCAGCACTACTACGTCGCCGTGCCGGTGGCTGTGCACCTTCAGGAAGTGGTGCGGCTGCAGCGCCCTCAGGTCACTCCAGCGCAGGGCCAGTTGGCAGTTGATGACGAAGGCATGTGCGTCACGGCGCAGCTTCTCATCCGAGTACTCCGCATCCCTCAGCTGCAGCACCTCCTCCCAGGTAAGATCGAACTTATCGGAGCGCACCTTTTTGCCTGAGCTGATGTGTTCCTTGGAGAGACCGTCCAGCTCCCTGAGCTTGCGCAGCACCAGCCAGTAGAGCGACAGGGAAGAGTCCTGTATATCGTACTTGCTCAGCAGCCAGTGCTCAAACCGGTTGACCCAGGCTTTGTCCAGATCCGAAGGGCGCGCCTTCTGGTCGAACTCCACGATCTTGGTGACCACCTGCTGGAGGTTGTTGACGTAGGTATGGCCAGCCTTTCCTTCCGGCTTGCCCCGGTTTTTCTTAGCCTTGTAGCTGTCGGCCCATTCGTCGAAGTACTCCTGCACCATGACCGGCCCTTTGTTAATCTTTTTATCATTTGGCCGGATGATGAGCTTCAGGTCCTGGTCGGTGAGGACCTCCCCGTTGTCGAGCTTAACTCTAAACTCTTTCTGCACGCGGCCGGCAATGTGCTGGAGGCGGTTGTTGATCTCGGAGGCATAGCGCTCTTTCCGGGCCAGTACTTTCTGGTTCTCGTGGTGCCAGGCCTCCCGGAGAATGCGCTCGTGGGTGGAGGTTCTCAGCTCATAGAGGCCATCGCAGAAGACACGGCAGTAAATGGAGCTTTTGCCCTTGGTGGAGGTGAAATTATGGAGGTAAAACTTACAGGAGATCATGCTTATTACTGTGACGTGAACTGTGACGCAAAATACGAAACATACCCCTATATACCATGGGTTTACGTTGCAGCAAAACCGCCTTTAAAATAATTTCTGCAACGTATTCGGTTATGTTGTGGGATAGCGTTTTATCTTCCTATATTTGCCACAAAATTATGCTTTATCCTCCGCAGAATCTATAGAATAAAAGCTCTTTTCAGAAAACTTTGAAAGAGCCCGTTCTCGTATGTAAAGTATAGTCTTCTTGCCTCTAATCCCTGGATATCATGTCACGTTTCTTCCGTAGCAGCCTATGCAACAGGTACAGCCTCACTGTACGCCTGCTGATCATGCTGTTGCTGATAAGCTCGACTGCAGAGGCGTGCAGTTCCGATACAACCAGCGGCGAGCAACGCCCGACGTCCAAGGAGCATGATGAACTGAATCCGCAGGCGGATACCATGCTGGCCAGGCGGAACGCTGCCGGCCCGCCTGCTACCATCGATTTCCTGGGCAACCCGTTTCTGGCAGATTACCGGCAGAGCAAAAAGCTCGATGCTTATTTTGCCCGCATCACCACAGACTTTACCCTGGATGCCGAAGCGATTGAAAACATACACCGTTCCTCTGTCACGGACACGATCTACACAATCCGTTTTGGCGAGTCGTTGATAGAGCTATACGCCCCTACCCAGACAGGGGACTTGTTGCTGCAGGTAGCCGATATCAGCAACACAGGTATAGCGCTACGCAACAACATGAAGGTAGGCATGGGCCAGCCGGAACTGATGTCGAAGCTCAGGAACTTTGACGTACGCATTTTGCAAACCAACTCTGAGATCGTAGCCACTTCCGTGGAAGGAGCCCCTATCTACCTGCGCTTCTTCCTCAAAAACGGGAAAGTCAACCGTATCCGGTATGAGGGGTATGTGGATTAGTATCTTCTACTTTTCAATGAGTTACCTCTACCGGATCCAACCACCCCTGCCCCTCCTTATCTAAGGCGGGGAGCTTCTGTTTTTACTATGGCTTCAGTTCTTGTTTCATAGTCACTGCATAGTCATCCCCCTGCCCTCTTCGAAGGGGGACTTTCTGCTACTACCTAAGCTTATCATTTTAACGTTAGTAAGGAATATGGCTTATACCTGTCAGTGTTGTCATTTCTCCCGTTGGTCGAAATGACAACACTGACAGGTATAGCAGACATCCTTACAACCTTAACTACGCAGGTATAGCTTCGGCCAGGTGCACAACTGACGATTTTGTGTTTGAGCGGTCAGCGAGTTTAAAAGCGTCTTGACTTTTTTGCTTACTTTTTTTGTCAAGAAAAAAAGTGAGGCCCCGCCGGCCAGGCGAAACTATGCAACAACATCAGGTTAAAGCCTAAGGAAGCCGCAGCTACGGCACCAGCAACATGTAAATTCACAGGTTAAAGTTAATTTACATCTGATCCCCTACCTTTGCCCAAAACCAAAGACACACATCCATGCGCATAGTGATACAGCGGGTAACGCAGGCTTCTGTCACCATCAACCATAAAGTAAAAGGCGAAATAGGAATGGGTTTGCTGCTACTGGCAGGCTTCACAGCCGAGGACACCGAGGAAGACCTGAAATGGATAGCCCACAAGGTGGTACAACTGCGGATATTCAGCGACGCAGAAGACAAGATGAACCTGAGCGTGCAGGACGTACAAGGCGACCTGCTGGTGATCAGCCAGTTTACCCTCTTTGCCAACACCAAAAAAGGAAACCGCCCTTCCTACATCAATGCGGCCCCTCCTGCCCTGGCTATACCTTTGTACGAGCGCTTTGTAAAGCTACTGGAAGAGGCAATGGGCAAGAAAGTCCAGACGGGCGAATTCGGGGCTGATATGAAAGTTTCGTTGCTCAACGATGGCCCGGTGACTATCACGATGGATTCCAAAAACAGAGAATAGCGAGCAGTTAATATTTAAGGTGACAATCAGAAAAACAATAGAATAAATTTATATATTTCTATCAGTTCTATCGCTTGTTTCAAAAATTTAACGAACGCTTTATGCTCTCCCTACATGCTGTCGCCAGGCGAACCAGAGTTATGCGATTTGTCCTGCTTTTTTGCCTGCTGACGGCTGCTACTTCCGCCTCTGTGCATGCCCAAACCGATACAACACTAACCCAAAGCGTTATCGGCAAGCGGTGGATCGTAGAAACGCGGGATGGTTCGGTGATACAGGGCGTTTTCCTGGGGCAGGCAGAAGGTGGCATACGCCTGATGACAGACAGTGCGGGCGAGCTCGTTATCCCGCATGCACAGATCAAAAGCACCCGAATCGTGGACGACAGCCGCATGCGGAACGGCGAGTACTGGTTTGAGAACCCTAACGCTACCCGCTACCTGTTCTCTCCCTCCGCCTTCAGCCTCAAAAAAGGGGAAGCCTATTACCAGAACACGTACCTCGTGCTCAATTCCTTCAACATCGGCATCACGGATAACATCACCATGGGGGGTGGTATTGAGCTGATTTCTACTTTCACAGGAAACCCTGCTTTCTACCTCACACCGAAAGCAACCTTTCAGATCAGTGAAAAATGGCGGGCCGGCGGCGGCATCCTGTATGCCAATGCCATCGGAGTGGATGAAGATTTTTCGGGCCTGGGCGTAGGCTATGGCATTGCCACGTATGGCAACAGGGACAACAATGCCACGCTGGGGATAGGGTATGGCTTTGTAGATGGAGAGATTTCGAGCAAGCCGGTTATTACGCTGAGCGGCATGAAGCGCGCCAGCCGCCGCATAGCTTTTGTGACCGAAAACTGGTTTGTGCCTGCTGATGGCTACTATGGTGTGTTGTCGTATGGGATACGCTTTATGGGTGAGCGCATTACGGTTGACCTTGCTTTCCTCAACAACCGGGAAATTGCCAGTGAAATTGCGATTGGAGTGCCTTATGTAGATTTTGTTATTAATTTTGGCAAATAACCTACCGCAATACCATGACCATAGCCGAAGCCCAGCACATCGTAGATACGTGGATAAAAGAGAATGGCGTACGCTACTTCAATGAGTTGACCAACATGGCCATCCTGACCGAGGAAGTAGGTGAAGTGGCCCGCATCATGGCAAGGCAGTATGGGGAGCAATCGTTCAAAAAGAGTGATGAAGGCAAGCAGCTCCCCAACGAACTGGCTGATGTGTTGTTTGTGCTGATCTGTATTGCCAACCAGACAGGTATAGACCTGACCGAGGCGCTGAGAAAGAACCTCGAAAAGAAAACCGCCCGCGACAGCGACCGTCACAAGCAGAACGAGAAACTGAAGTAAGTTTAGAAGTTTAGGAGTTGGGGAGTTGAGGAAGTGAAATTTAAGAAACAAAACAGGGCCGATCATGCATGATCG
>NZ_JSYF01000040.1:0-4351 GCF_054824225.1 Pontibacter sp. HJ8 | reverse complement strand
CCTTTTCTGTTTTCCAGCAGGGAGTAAACCACCATCAGGGTAGACAGCAGCAGGAATACCAGGCCCATCTGGTCCAGGAACGGCATAGCCGGGAATACCTGGTCGATGAGGATACTGAACGGAACCGAAGCGATGGCTGTTGCAAGCGCCGCATTGGAAGTAGCTCTTTTCCAGAAAAGTCCGAATACGAACAACACCATGATGCCCGGGCTCACATACCCTGTATACTTCTGGATGAACTGGAAGATCTGCTCTTCACCTCCCAGCAGCGGTTCAGCCACAAGCACCGCAATGAGAACCGCTACCAGACTGACTATCCGGCCTACCAGTACCAGTTGCTTTTCAGTGGCCGCCGGCTTCAGGTGCGCTTTGTAAATATCCATGGTGAAAATGGTCGCCGTAGAGTTCATCATCGAGCTGAGGGAAGACAAGGCAGCCGCCATCAGCGCCGCAAAAGCAATACCTTTCAGGCCGGTAGGCACCAGGTTATTGAGCAACCAGGGATACGCTTCGTCATAGCGGTTGATATCGGCATTGAGCGCAAAAGCAGCTATACCTGGGATCACGACCACCAGCGGGATAAGCAATTTCAGGAACGCGGCAAACACCAGGCCCCACTGAACTTCCTTCACGCTTTTGGCAGCCAGGGCACGCTGAATGATGTACTGGTTGAAACCCCAGTAACTGATGTTGGCAATCCACATACCTCCAAACAAGACGGTCATACCCGGCAGATCCTTGTAGAAAGGGTTCTCTTCCGACAGGATCATATCAAACTTCTCCGGTGCCTTTTCCAGCAGCATGCCCATCCCTTTGACAACCCCATCGCCCCCACTCACGGCATCCAGTGCCAGGAAAGTAGTCATCAGACCACCCAGTATCAGAAATACAACCTGGATCACATCCGTCCAGGCAACCGCTTTGAGGCCACCGTAGATGGAATAAGAGGCTGCTACAACAGCCAGGCCGATGATGGCCCACATGGTGCTTATCTCAAATACCACACTCAGCGCCAGGGCGGAGAGGTATAGCACGGTTGTCAGGTTAACAAAAATGTAGAGCATGATCCAGAAGATGGCCAGACTCGTGCGGATGCGGTCATCGTAGCGAAGCTTCAGGAACTGCGGCATGGTAAAGATCCCTTCCTTGATATAGATCGGGAGAAAGAACTTGGCCACAATGAGCAGCGTGGCCGCCGCCATAAATTCGTAGCTGGCAATGCCAAGGCCGATTGCAAAACCAGAACCGGACATACCGATAAACTGTTCGGCCGAGATGTTGGAGGCGATCAGAGAGGCTCCGATAGCCCACCAGGGCAGCGACTTACTGGCCAGAAAGTAATCGGTAGAGTCCTTGACATGCCCCTTTTTCTCGCGGGACACCCAGATACCAATTACAATAATGAAAACGCAGTAACCTATAAAAATGACGTAGTCAAGGGTAGAAAAATTCATTGCATAAGGATTTAGGATAGCTAATATATAATATTACTTCTAGAATACTGTAAAAGCCTGTTTATTTTTTGATTTTATGCCGAAAAGCGGTCTTTGCATAGCTGTTGAAAGCGCAAACTGAGCCCCGACAGCCTGCTATGAGCCGGTTATCGCCTCGCAGAAAATCAATAAGCAAGGGATTGCCATTCAGGTATAGCAAGTGTTAACGCACTAAATTACTGAGTAAACCGGCAGCTGCTTCCGGGGTGATGTCGCGCTGTGGATTGCCCAACATCTCATATCCTACCATGAATTTCTTGACCGAAGCAGAGCGCAGCAAAGGCGGGTAAAAGTGCATGTGAAAATGCCATCCCGGATACTCCTGCCCATCGGTCGGGCTCTGGTGAATGCCGGAGGAGTAGGGAAAGGACACTTGGAACACCCGGTCATAGGCCGCTGTCAGCACTTTGAGGATACTACTGAACGCGTCTTTCTCATCCTCGCTCATCTGCCCGATGTGCTGAAAATGACGCTTGCTGATGATGATGGTCTCGAATGGCCATACCGCCCAGAAAGGCACCAGCGCCACAAAGTGCGCATTCTCTGCCACAATTCGGGTTCGCTCTTCCAGTTCCAGGGCCAGGTAGTCCTGCAACAGGCTGCGCTGGTGGGTCTCAAAATACTGCGCCTGCTGGTGTGTTTCTTTGGCTGGCTCTACCGGCACGGTGCTTTGCGCCCAAATCTGGCCGTGCGGGTGCGGATTGCTGCAGCCCATTACAGCTCCTTTGTTTTCGAAGATCTGCACATAGCGGATAAAATCCAGCTTGCCCAACTCTTCATACTCCCTTTGCCACAAATCCACCACCTTGCGGATGTCTGCAACATCCATGTCGGGCAAGGTCAGGTCGTGGCGCGGCGAAAAACAGATCACCTTGCAGATGCCCCGCTCGCTTTCTGCCCGGATCAGGCTCCCTTTGGTGAAAGATCCGGCTGGCGTGGAGGGCTGCAGGGCACCAAAATCATTGTCAAACACAAAGGTAGACGCGTAATCCGGGTTCTGCTCTCCGTTTGCCCGCTCGTTGCCGGGGCACAGGTAGCAGGTCGGGTCGTAGGCGGGTCGTTCGTCGCCGCTTACCACTTCCTGCTGTCCCTGCCAGGGTCGCTTGGAGCGGTGCGGGGATACAAGTACCCACTCCCCTGTGAGGGGATTATAACGTCGGTGCGGATGTTCTGTTAAATCGAAAGTTGACACGGGTAATTGCTTTTAAGGTAGTCTATACTTGTGCGTGCGGCATGATTTCGGTTTCGGCCAGGCTGCTTCCGTCTACAATTTCGGCCACGTAGGTTTTCAGCGTAATGCCAAACTGTCGTTGGTAAGCCGCTTCCATTTGCCGGGTAAACGTCTCGAGTGCGTCCAGCTTCACCAGGTTGATGGTACAGCCGCCAAAGCCTCCGCCCATCATGCGGGCGCCCAGCACCGTATCCAGTCGGCTGGCCTGCTCTACCAGGAAGTCCAGCTCCGGGCAGCTCACTTCGTAATAATGCTGCAGGCCGCTATGAGATGCATACATCTTCTCACCGAAGGTTTTCATATCCCCTTTCTCGAGTGCCTGGCAGGCTTCTTCCACCCGGTTGTTCTCATTTACCACATACTTGCAGCGCTTGTAGATGACCGGGTCAAACTCCGCTGTGTGCTGCTCCAGCATCTCTGTGGTGACATCACGCAGGCTTGTTACGGCCGGGTAGTGTTGGTGCAACAGGGCAACGCCCGCTTCACATTCGAGGCGACGGGTATTATACTCGGACGATGCCAGGTTGTGCTTTACCTGTGTATCGCACAGCACGATACGGTAATCGGCCATGTCCAGTTTGTAATAGGCATAGTCGAGGGAGCGGCAGTCCAGCTTGACAGCATGATCTTTTTTCCCGAACATGCTGGCAAACTGGTCCATGATGCCACAGCGCACACCGGCATACTCGTGCTCGGCCAGCTGTGCCATTTTGACCAGCGTGAATTTGGGTATGTTAAAATCGAACACGTGGTTTAGCGCAAATGCCAGTCCGCACTCCACCGCTGCCGACGAAGAGAGACCCGCTCCAAGGGGCACATTGCCCCCGAACACCAGGTCGAACCCACGCACGTCATAGCCTGCTTGCTGCAATTGCGCTACGACACCCAGCAGGTAGTTGGCCCAGCTGATATCGGATGGGTGCACGTTGCCCAGGTCAAACTCCGCTTCCTGCTCCAGGTTAAAGGCGTAAGCCCGGAAGGTATTGGTATGGTTAGGCGCCAGGGCAAAATAAATCTCCTTGTTGATGGCAGCCGGCAGCACAAAGCCCTCGTTGTAATCGGTGTGTTCCCCGATCAGGTTCACCCTCCCGGGAGAGCGCACTACCACGGGCTTCTGCTGGTAACGTTCTTCGAATTTTTCTGTAATCTCCTGTAACATGTTTCTGATTCCTTTAGAAAGCGGATGCGCCTGAAAACGGCTGGTACCTATACCTACGTTTCAGCTCCCGATCCAGCTTTTGTTTTTCTTTCTTTAACTGACCTTATTCTATAGCTTCCGGCACATCTGCCTTTGCCCTCCGGTGGCTATACCTGTTTCCGGTACACCTGTTTTATTCTTACTTGTAAGGATTCCAAATATAGTATAATATACTAACAGACAAGCGGGATCAACCGGGCCTGGCGAGGTATACCCTGTTTGCCTCAAAATAAGACGCAAACGATTTACTTGCCTCTATACTTGGATTTGATGAGTTCGAGCATGTCCTTGAAGCGGTCCTTGTCGCCTTCGGTGAGGAAGAGCCGCCAGAGGCCCTCGACCAGCAGCATGAGGATCTCCGACTCGAGCTCGGGCTGGCCATAACCCAACTGGCGGAAAGCATCCGTGAGCTGGCGCATCACCGACTGG
>NZ_JSYF01000387.1:0-16126 GCF_054824225.1 Pontibacter sp. HJ8 | reverse complement strand
ACAAGAAATATTAATATATTTAATTAAAAAATATTAAGGTAATGGAGCAACCAGCCTACATAGTGGAAGATGCAGCTAAAGTAGTTTATAATAATATCTCCCTGAAGCTAAAGAATAAGCTATCGCATGAAGAGATAGAAATCATTTTAGACATAGAATTCGAGTTTCTAGAGCATTCGGGAGTTACTTCTAATCCTGACTCTATCGTCCAGTTACCTATTCATATTGATGAAAATGCAATGGAATATTACGTAATAAACCAGTGTGTAAAAGAAGGCATCTACTTGACCACCAATGAATATCACCAGATAATGGATGCTGAAACGATATATTTAAAGTCACTAGGATTAATTGATGAGGAGGGATTAGCACCTTTTTATAACTGATTCTAATGAGTAAACTTAGAGAAATCACGATACAAGACAAGGCTCTTGCCGCTTTAAAAGAGCATTACATAAAAGAGTTCTCTTTGAATGAAGATGAGATATACTGCGAAAAAGAGAAGTGTACAAAAAGGAAATTTGGAAGCAAAAGAGCTGATGGCCTGTTATGCTTTAACAAGAATAACAAATACTATACCGTTTCCTTAGAAGCAAAATCCCATAGAACATTAAAGGCATTAACTTCATCTTATGATGATACTAGGTTTTTAGTACATAGCTTAATCACCTCCGGAGTTCTGACTTGCCTTACCATTCTGACTCTTATCTACACTACAGAAATCAAGTGGTATTTCTCAGTGTTAATTGGTTTAACAGTTCTTATCACCTTTACAATTTTGGCAGCTGCGTTTTATGATATCCTCGATTTAGATAATCATAGATTTGCAAGGGTAATTAATCAAGTAAAACAATATCCAGCAAACGAACAATGGATTGCTTATTCTATACATACTAATAACCTGCTGCTGCAGACTCCATTTGAGAAGAAGAGAAATAATGTTGAAATGCTTGAGAAGCTCTGCAAGAGAAATAAGATCGGCCTTATTTTAATTAACAGCAGAGGGCATAGCATAAAAATATATCCTGTTGCCAAGAAAGGGAACTTCTTACACTACTATGCCCAAGAAAGAGAAATCGAAGAATCTGTGATGGTGAGGGGAAGCATCACTTAGTTCTAACTCGTAAGCCCAGCAAACTTTCATACTTTCCCACAGACCTCGCGGTGTCTACGACCCGCGAGCGTCTAACTCCACCAGCACCCTCTCCACGAAGCAACAGCCTTTCCACCAGACACTCGCGGGACCTTCGGACACCGCGAGGTCTTTTTGAGCCAAAGTCCCTGCTGATTCGTAGAGGGATAAATGCAAAAGATGATACAACTGGAGCCGGGGAAGTTCTACCATCTTTAGACCCGTGACAACAACAAAGAAACACTCTTCAGGCAAACCGACGACTATCATTACTTTCTGCAACTCTACCGGAGGTACGTAGCACCTTATGCCGATACGTTTGCTTATTGTCTGCTGCCCAACCATGTACACTTCCTGGTGCGCATAAAAGATGAGGAATCCCTGAAGCCGAACTGGATAATTGAAGATAACACAGAGCTGGTAAGTGCAAACCGGCAGCTCGGGCACCTGCTCAATGCCTACGCCAAAACCATCAACTTGAAGTATGATCGCGTGGGTCGCCTGTTCCAGCATCGCTTCGGCAGAAAAGAGGTAATCTCAGAGCCATACTTTACCAGGCTCATCTTCTATATTCATTTTAATCCGCAGCACCACGGCCTGATAGACGATTTCAGTGATTGGCCGCATTCTTCGTATCCCAGCATCGTGTCCAAAAGCAAAACTTCGCTGCAGCGGGAGGAGGTACTAGAGTGGTTTGGGGGCAGGGACAGGTATACTCTGTTTCATAAAGAAAACGCAGCTGATTTCACCAGCATATCCTCACTTATCGAAGAAGACGAACTGTAGCCAAAAGACCTCGCAGCGTACGCAGCACCTGCGAGTGTCTGGTGCAAGTGGCCATTGCCGTATAGCCTAGCTGAATCCCTCTCAGCTATACCTAGCCGCAGCCACCTCTGGTAGAAAAAACAGTTATTTTACGCCTGCTCCTGAACCTCGATCGGCTGCTTCAGCCAGACCATTGCTTCTTCCGGGCTTTCGAAATCTTTAAGAACCATATCACCGAGGTTGCCGGCGCGTTTGATGATCTGCTCCACAGCCATTTTATTGAAAAGGTCTTCTGAAACAACAGAAGCATTGCGGCGGAGTGTGCTACCCACCAGGCGGGGCAAAATATATGCTACAAACCAATCCTGGTCGGCTTGCCGGATAGCTCTTAACTTACGGTTATCGCCCAGCCAACGCAGCAACTGGCGCTCATGCGTCAGGTTCAGGCAAACCTCGGCGGCTTCTCTGAGCTCTGTACTACTCAAAAACCCATTCCAGGTGGCTATACCCAATTGCAGTTCAGCGTCATACGTGACGGTAACCACATGATTTTGAAAGTAAGTTGTAACCATTGTTTTAAAATTACCTGCAAGCGTAAATCAACCCCAACTATAATCTATACCACTTATACGGGGTATATCCGCCATTACATTTTTCTTTACACGCAATTATAGCTTCTTTTGATTGGGCTGGAAATGCATGTCGTGCTATGACAAAAGGAGGCAAACCTCAGGCGGGAAGGGAGCTTGAAATACTTGTCTTGAGGTTGTATAAAAGGGCTCTACTCAGATTTGAGTGAATGGCCTGTCGTATTATCTTCTTCAGTAGCTTCCCTCAACCACTTCATCGCCTCCGCTTCACTGGCAAAGTCCCGGATCAACAGCTTTTGTCCCAGTTGGTTCTTTTTGTCGAGCATCACCTGCAGGGCCTTCCGGTTTCCCTCCTGCTCAGAGGGCAGGTTCGCTATACGCAGGACAGGACCTGCGACCATATGCGGCACAAACACCTCCAGGCTCCATTGCAGGTCGGCAGGCTCAAAGGAATCCATCTTACGGTTATCGCCCAGCCATCCCCTCAATTCATACCTGTCTATCAGGTCTAAGCAAAGCAAAGTGGATTCACGAAACTCAGCGCCACTCACATGTCCATTCCAGACCGCCTTGCCAAGGAGCTCGTCCTTGGCGTAGTATATACTTACAAAATTGTTTTGGAAGTAGAGGTCAAACATGCAGCCGGTAGTATTTAGTCTATAGTAAATATAGCAAAATATAAATTACCAGTAGCAGCATACCTTGCTTTTATCCACGGCAAGCGCTTTCTTTTGGATCCAGCTCCAATAGGCGACCTACGGAATCATCTGCTCCATGCCCTCGAACAACCAGGCCATTGCCTCCTGCTTGTCCTGAAAATTACGGACAACCATGTTAATGTCATAGGTGTGTCCTTTGTCTATCATGAACTCTACCGTCTCCCGATTCTCCTCAGAGAGCGAGGGCAGATAGGCCATACGCAACAAGGAGCTTTTGGCCATGGCTGGAACGTGCACCTGCAGGCTCCAATCCAGGTCAGCAGGCGCTATTGGCCCCATTAGGCGATCATCGGCCAGCCACCTGGTCAGCGAAAAGCGGTTAATCATCTCGAGACAAAGTAGATAAGCCTCCCTTAGTTCCGCCCCTTGCAGTTTACCTGTCCAAATGGCTTTCCCAAACTGGGTTTCCTTATCATATAAAAGACTTATAAACGAATTCTGAAAGTATACTTGCATTGGTACGCCTAATGTTACGGCAAATCAAAAGGCAAAGGTACAAGAAGAATTAAAATTTCCCACCTGCAAATTTAACATTGGCTCAAAGAGGAGGTATACGTTCAACTGCAAGTACGCACGCGCTACTACTCCCGTTCCATACCGTTGCCGGTCCCGGCGGCAGCATCTTCTTCAAACGGCCGCTGTAGCCACTCCAGGGCCTCGGCTACAGTTTCAAAATCGCGGAATGCAATGCTGCCGAGACCACTCTTTCGCCGGATGATCTGCTCCATGGTCATTTTTTTAAATGTATCAGATGACAATACATTGGCCATCCGGCGAAGCGGGCTATCGATTATTTTGGGAATAAATTCTTCTGCCATCCACTGCTGATCCGGTTGCAGGATGGCTGTCATGTGGCTGCGGTCAGACAGCCAGCGCGTGATTCTATGCTCCGTCACAAACTCCAGCAAATGCAGGGCAGTACTCCGGAATATGTCACTGCTCACAAAGCCTTTCCACTCTCCCTTACCGAGTTGCAGCTCTTCATCGTAACTTACCCGGATCGCTTCTGTCTCATAGTATAGCTTCAACATAGTTTTTCCTTTCAGGTACCACATCATCGGTCATATGTATTCGGCACATGACATAGTTCAGGTATACGTGCCTGTTACGAAAACCAGCCGGGCCTCCTATAGCGCAAACAAACGGCAATAAGAAAAGCGACCCCTTGCAAGACAGCAAAGGCACCGGTTAAAAAGTAGTAAAAATGCTATGCGCTACGCTTGAATGGTTCAACCAGAAGCAACGCAGTGAAAGTCTGATCAGGAAAGACCGAGTTGCACGGAGGTTTTTATCTAAACAAAAAAGGAGAAGCCGGTTAAACTGGCTTCTCCTTTTTTGAGTAAGTGTTGCAGTCTT
The DNA here is from genome assembly GCF_054824225.1 of Pontibacter sp. HJ8. Classification (NCBI taxonomy): domain Bacteria; kingdom Pseudomonadati; phylum Bacteroidota; class Cytophagia; order Cytophagales; family Hymenobacteraceae; genus Pontibacter; species Pontibacter sp. HJ8. Next base: position 11,564 of record NZ_JSYF01000387.1, on the reverse strand, counting down.
ACTTCTTCACAAATCGAAGCGTCTCTTTTTGGGAACCTGAATATACCGTTACAAAGTATACCCCGCTTTTCAGGTGGTCTACCGGCAGCACCAGCTGGTTGTCCGTATAGTTCTGTACCAGCGCAACCTGCTTACCGGTCAGGTCCAGTACCGCTACATTAGATCCGCTGGCTGCCGGCTGCAACCTGACCGTTACTTCACTCGCTGCCAGGGTAGGGTATACAGACGAAGCAGAAATTACCCCTACATGCAGCGCAACGATTCTGGTGTATTCAAACTGACCATCAAAGTCAGTTTGCTTCAGGCGATAGTAGTTGGTTCCGGCCAATGGAGCAGTATCTGTGAAGCTATAGTGAAGCAGCATGTTGCTGTTGCCATTTCCCTTTACCTCACCAATGGCCTTGAACGTTTTGCCATCCTGGCTGCGCTCTACCACAAATTTATCATTGTCAATCTCAGTAGCTGTGCTCCAGGTAAGTTTGGCACCGCCATCCTGCGCTGCCCCTTTGAACGAAACCAGTTTTACAGGCAGCGGGGCGATAATGGCTGCTGCCATGCCGCTGATCTGGTAGATACCCAGGCCCTGGCTGCCCTTGGCGGCATCCAGGTTATAATAAGCGATAGTTACCTGCTGCACCGGTTCATCAAACATAAATACGACGTCTCCCAGGCTGGAAGTAGCCGCGATATCCGTGCCGGAGGCTCCGGTGATAGCGCCGGTTGCCGCATCAAAGTTAATAGTAGATCCACGCTGTACATGCTCGTTTTTGAGCAACACAGTCTTTCCCGCGCTGTTTAAGCCTGTAATTACCAGTCGATCCTGGACTTGGCCGACTTGTTGGTCAACATCGAACAGTGTAAATTTCAGGTTGGCCATTGGGTCATCAAACCTAACATTTACAGTAGTGCCCTGTGTGGCTGACGCGCCAGTCTGTACCAGCGTAAGCGTTTTGTTCGGAGCCTGTAGCTGCTCATTCTTTACGAGTGCTGTTGTCACACTGGTAGTACCTGCGGTTGAGCGGGTCCAACGCATGGCAACGTTGTCTAACTTATAAGGCGTTGCGGCAGCAGGCGATGAAGCTACAAACGGATCTTCATTCGCAGGCCTGGTTGCCCAACTGAAAATATCATTCTCCGTCGGGTTGGTACCTACCAGCTCGATGTTATCTATACCATAATGGTCTTCCTGTCTGGTAAGCTCAATGGACCAGTAAAAGTTGATGGTAGTGGCTGTCGCAGGTATAGCAGGCAGTTGAATATAGTTTCCGTTGTTACTTGTTCTCCAGACACCGTCTGTTGCATTCTGGCTGGCGATAGAGAGCTTGGTATAAGTTCCTCCGTCGATGCTGTAGAACAACGATACATCTGAAGTCGCGCTATTGTTGTGAGCGTTTGTCTTGCTATCCAACCATTTGATCTTAACAGCAGTGAATCCTTTTACCCGGATTCCTTTTATATCTATACGGTGTATATCAGCGCCGCTTTGATTAATTCTCTTTGCCATTAAGTAAGATGCCCCTGTAGCCGGTGAAGGTGTAGTTGCATTTATTCTGTTCCAAACACCATTGGTAGCTGTATAGCCAGCAGGCAAGGCTGTAGTAGGAGCAACTTCAAAATTCTCTTGATAAATAGTAACCTGAGCTTGTACTGAAAGAGTTAAGAAAAGGAGAGAAGCAAGGAGAGCGTAAGCGTATTTCATGATCTTGTATTGGTTTCTCCCTCCCTAAGAAAGAAATATGCCAGAGGATCATATTTCAAATAAATTGCAATATAGTGCAATTTATTTATCGACATAAAACCCGTAACAAAAACACAAACATCTGGCTATTAGATTGCTATACCTGTTAATATTCCCTAATAAAAATAAATTATTTTTTTAATGCAATCAATCTGATGCAATCCTAGCCAAGATTATTTCCTGTTCTGGGAAAGTGCTTCAGAAGTTGGGAAATACCTAATCCGGAAACAGCCGGGTATACCTGCTACAATATCCCGATGTTCCAAGGCTACCCAGATCAAACTATCTCCGGCTCTTACTTACAAGGGTGCGTAAGGCTGTGTCTCCAGGCAAGGATTTTTTGGGCGTTCAGCAGCCAATACCTCCTTGGCTCTTGCACTTCTACCTGATTCTTCCTGTACCCTCAATGCGACAATCTGTCCTAAATTTATTTGCCTGGAGATACAGAATAAGCCATTTTGACTTATGGCCCCAGGTATGCGGCCACACTACCCACCTCTAAGCTACTGGCATCCTATTTGCATTATGCCACGTGTAAACGACAGAGGAGAAAGAAATGAAAATTATAAAAGATAAAGAGTTCTTGCGCAACATTGCTCACCAGATCGACCTGCTCAACACGCTGGGCGGAGGTGTGAGCGAAACGTATGCAGATATAAAAAAATATAAAAAAGGCGCTGTTATTGAAGTATGGGCAGCCGGCGTTAACCCGGAATCCTTTAAGGTCGTGTTGCACCAGAACCAGTTAACCGTGTTCTCGGTACTTCAAAGCCAGGACAACCCGGAGATGGCCGCACCGCTATTTACCCGGATCTTTACGCTGCCCCCACAGGTAGACCTTAGTCAGATAGAGGCCGTGTACCAGGAAGGCCAGTTGAAGATCAAACTACCCTACCACGACTCGGCGCTCAACCCGCATGAGATCGAGATCAAGAAACTATAAAACGCTATCAAGCAAAACGGGCTACCACTAGGTAGCCCGTTTTGCTTGATAGGCGCCTCGGCAGAAATTACACAAATTTCGCTTTGATGATAGAGGTCAGGTAATCGAACACTTCCACCGTCTCCTTGTCATAACTGAAAACATTGAACTGGTCGGCAGTGGTTTTCATGACCCGGCAGCCGTTTTCGATCATCATATAAATAAGCTCGCGCAGCCTGTAAGGATGGCCGGCTATATTGAGGATACAAACTGCATCACTGCTCTCTACCTGCAGAAACATATGCTGCACCTCATTCACATCCGTCATATTCGTTGATTCAGACATAGGTATTTTACTTTGGCTAATACCACAAAGAGCAAAATATTAGCCAAAAAAGTGCCTGCCGTTGTCCAGAATTTTTGCCTGAACCTTTAAATCATCCAAAAATCACAATCTAAACTAAAGTCAATGATAACCTACTGCAATGCAAGGCATTGTCTGCCTGGAGCTGCTACCTGCGCGGGTGCTCTCTTCGCCAGCCTACTACCAACAGAATTATCCAGACCGGATACAACGGTGTGAAGGCGGCAGCCAGGTAGGGATCCACAACCAGAGAGACTATCAACTGCAACAGCACATTTGCGATTGCTCCGCAGCAGGCGATCTTGTAATACTTGTTCCAGTTTTGCATATACCCGGTATGGCGAAAGGCTGGAGGCTTTATGGATAGACTAATAGGAGGGGCTATCGGGAAAGGTCATAACATAAAAATACCCGACTCAGGGCCGGGTATTCATTAATCGGAACGCTTCTGCGCGTGATATCTTCTTTTCAAGGACCAACGGTGGATCATCTTCTTTCGCGATGACCAGCGTATATTTGTTGTTGGCATCCTGATAAAATATAAGCGTTCGTAAATCTTCGTAATCTATACTAAAGATTTTTCGTGTTTCGCCACTATAGTTAAAATAGTGATTGTCCAGTTTAACATTCTTCAATAACCTCATATCCCTACATACATCTGGTATTTTAACGTTGTATGCTGCCTGCTTTGTTGCGTTTATTGTTCAGGTGCAATTACTTTCTTTTTATTTTCCTATAATTTGCACTTTAAGTGCCTACTAAAAAAACAGACAGCTACACTAAATATATTCTATATACCTTATAATCAATGATAAATAAAGTGATTTATATACGTATGAAGCGCAGCAAAAGCTACCTCTTTTTATAATTCTTCATTGTCTATACATCAAAGAGCCAGCCTAACTGTGCCCATTGCTTTCGGGCGTTATGAAAAGTTGAGAGACTTCCGGCTACCGGAGCCTGCCAATTGCCTGACAGAAAGTATAGCGACTTATCCAAACCAATGGTATATTTATAGGAAAAGACAACTATAGCAGAAGCTGCAGGGAAGCAGCAAGCCATCACTGTAGGTTGCAAGACGACAAAATAGCATCACTTAGCATGAAGGAGGCCTCGAAACACCGCACTACAGCGGCCTTAGCGGTTCAGGAGATCAAAGGGCGGGAACAGATGCTGGCGCAGCATGCCCTGATACAGCTGCTAAACCCCCAGATGTCCCTGGAGCGGTACGACCAGTTCCTGACGCACATGCTGGCAAATGGCTACCGGATGATCGGAGCATTTGCCGGAGATACCTGCATCGGTCTTTCCGGGTTCTGGACCAGTTCCAAGCTCTACTCGGGCAAATACCTGGAGGTGGATAATTTTGTAGTAGCAGAAGCGTACCGGTCAGCCGGGGTGGGCAAGCTACTGGCCGACTGGATGGAGGAGGAGGCCCAACGCCACCGCTGCGACACCATCATGCTGGATGCGTATGTAACGAACAGCGCGGCACATCGTTTTTATTTCCGGGAAGGCTACCATATCAAAAGCTACCACTTTTTCAAAAGCCTGTAACGCATGTCTGTCAGCAACCAAAGCCGCCTGTATGGCCTGCTATACTTTATTATTTTTGAAGTCATTGTGTTCTTCGGGCTGCGGTACCTGCTATCAGGTATGGGCATGGACAACCAGATGCAGGCAGAAAACACGATCTTACCAAACTGGGTAAAAGCTGTTACCTTTATTCTGCTTTATATTTTATGCGTATTGATAGCCGTTGTACTGGTAAGCAACATGGTGCCCAGCAAGCACCGGGGGCAGCTTATGAATTGGGTATACCTCTCCTTGGCAGGTATGCTGATCATGCTGGTGCTCATTTTCTGATACATTCTGCAGGTACTATTTCGTTTCGATTTAAATTTAATCTGATATTGTATTTATAGTCATGAACAAGTCATTCTATACCTTGATCGCAGCCCTGCTGCTATGCTTCAGTTTGCAGGCGCAGGACGACACCCAGCAGCGCCACGGCCGATACTTTGTCCAGCTACGCAACGGGCAGGTGGTGTATGCCAACAAGCTGCAGTACAAGTCCCCGATTTTTAAGCAGGATTTTTTCCTCCTCGACGACTCCCTGAAGTATATGCCTGAACTGGTGGATGTGTACCAGAGCAGCGAAGGTTACTTTGCCCGCGTGGCAGCCGGCAACCGCTTCGACGCGTTTGCCAAGCGCATCACGGAAGGGCCGCGTATCTCCAAATTCTATACCACCACCTTTGACTACACGTCGATGGGGTACTCCCCTTATGGGTATGGCATGCCGCGGAGTAGCCGCCGCCGCATCTACTTCTTCTCCAAGGACAACGGCCCCCTGATGACCTTCAACCAGGACAACCTGCAGCAGGCGCTTTCGGATAATGCGTCGAGTATGATGCTTCTCCAGCGCCACAAGCGGGAGCGCTTCATCTTTACGGCAATGGGTATAGCTGGCGCCGGCCTGACCACGATCGGCATCCTTTCTTCTTCCCAAAGCACCACCAATCCGAATGCGGTCAACATTTCACCGGTCGTGTATGGGGGTGTCGGGCTCATCGCCATTCCGCTGGTTATGCAGCTCTTCAAGAAAGACAAGCTGACCCAGGCAGTAGAAGTATACAATTACCAGGTCGTACAATAACCCGGCAGCGCCCTCGCCGCACCTAACGGCGTAGGCGCTGTACCGGCTACCAGAACAGATCACATGCAACACCTGCTCCTGCTACACGGTGCACTTGGCGCTGCAGCCACCCTGCAACCGCTCCAAAACGTATTGGAGCCGCACTACTGCCTGCATACCCTGAACTTCCCGGGACACGGCGGAGAGCCCCTGCCCCAGGAGCCTTTCCGGATAGAGCTGTTTGCAAATGACGTACTGCGTTACCTGGACCGGCACTACCTGCCGCAGGTCGATGTATTCGGCTACAGCATGGGCGGCTATGTCGCCCTATACCTGGCGCTGCATCACCCGGAGCGTGTAGGCCGCATCTTCACACTGGCGACCAAGTTTGAATGGTCGCCCGAGGCAGCTGCCAAAGAAACGAACCTGCTCCAACCGGATAAGGTCGCAGAAAAAGTACCGCAGTTTGCAGCCACGCTCGCTTCGCGCCACGCGCCACAGGACTGGAAGGAGGTCATGCGCAAAACAGCCGACATGCTGCAGCACCTGGGAGCGCAGCCACTGCTAACAACAGACACCCTGCCCCGGATCGCTTCGACTGTGCGGGTAAGCGTAGGCGACCGTGATAACATGGTCAGTATAGCGGAAACAGCTTGGGCTTACCGGCTACTGGCAAAGGGCAGCCTTCTGGTGCTCCCGGACACCCGGCACCCGCTGGAGCTTGCAGATTCGCACAGGCTTTTGCAGGAGATCAGGCAATTCTTTGCCACTACGCCCGTTTAATCCACATACTGCTATCTATGCCCCAACGGGCAGCTAACAAATTTATACCTATGCGTACTTTTCCCCTGTATACTTTCCTGCTGCTGTTTTTAATGACCCTTGTTTTCAGCTCCTGCACGACCACCAAGCCAGGTATAGGTCAGCGGGGCTATACCGAAGAAGGCAAGGCTTCTTACTACAGCAACAAACTGCATGGCCGGAAAATGGCCAATGGGGATCGCTACCACAAAGGCAAGCTGACGGCTGCTCACCGCACCCTCCCTTTCGGAACCAAGGTAAAAGTGACCAATCTGCAGACGAACAAAACTGTGAAGGTGAAAATCACAGACAGAGGCCCGTTTGTGAAGGGCAGAGTGGTAGACCTGTCGGAGGCGGCTGCCCGGCGATTGGATTATATAGATGCAGGTATAGCGCCTGTAAAGGTTAAAGTGGTGAAGCCTGCCCCTGCCCGCTAGCAACCAAAATAGGCCGGAAATGCCCTTCTACCTGCTCTGTAAGTACTTTTACCTATTCCAAGGCTTGTTTCTCTAAATTATCCTACTAAATATTTGGTAGTTTGTAGTAATACCCCTATTTTTGGGCATGTTGAGAAAGTATAAAACCGTATTTGTTACAGCTTCCATGTCAGCTATCATGCTGCTGGGCATTTTTTCGGCACCGCATGCCGCGGAGCTGCAAAACGGTTGTGCTACTGCTCATACTGCCGCTTCGCCTGCTAACACGCCATCGACTGCTGCTACAACTAATGGGCCTGCTACTGCTGCCCCGCAGAAACAGCACAAGTCTGTACTGGACGCTGAAGCGCTGGAAAGCCCTTTATCTTATTTCAAAGATGCTGCCTCCTCTGAGGAAGAAGAAACTGAAATGGCTGTAAGATCCGGAGTTATCATGCAGGCGTTGAAAGCATTGGTGGCTACGCTGCTTTCTACCATTATATAAGCATACGTGCTTTTAACCCGGAGCAGGCTGATAGGTATATCAGCCTTTTTTGTTTTATACCCCATCTTTTCAGCTCACCCTTCCTCCGCAAAACATCAACCCGTTTATTGCTCTCCGGCAGCCGTTAGGTGCCAGCTATACTTCCGGTTAGATAAAATCAGTCAGCAGTGCCAGTGCCAGCCCGAGCAGCGTGGCGATGAGTTTATTGCGGTTAAAGCGGTGCTCCGGACTTGTTTCGAAAAGGATAGTGGTAGAGATATGCAGGAAGTTACCTGCTACCAGCCCTGTCAGGGCGGTATACACCATGCCGCTTTCGACCTGCTGCGCTAGCAGCACATTGCTAACTACTATACCTAGCGGTGCGCCTATCGCAAAGATCAGCAGCCACAGGAAAGCCTTTCTGAAGTTGCCTACACGCGACAGCAGCACCGACATAAGGGCGAAAGCCGCCGGCACGTGGTGTATGGCTATACCTAGCAGCACGGCGTAGAAGTTGTCACTGTCGTGGCTGTGGCCCGCATGCCTGTTGCCGCCTTCTACCAGAATGCTGCCCTCCAGAAAAGAGTGTATGAAAAGAGAGCCCAGCAGCAGGAAAGGCATGGAACCAACCCGCCCATGGTTGTTGTGATGGTGGGTATGCATGTGGCCGTGCTCCACGCCGTGCGAGAAGATCTCCAGCACCAGTTGCAGAAAGAAGCCGGCCAGTATCCAATAACCCACCATATGGGGATCGCTGTTCTGGAGCAGCACATCCGGGAGCAGGTGTATGATGGTGATCGTAAAGAGGTAGGCGCCACTAAAGGCAAGCGCCATCTTCAGCCATCGGGCATTATCCGGCGGAAAGACTTTGACCAGAAAGCCGGAGAGCACGACCGTAAAGAAGAGTACAAGTATGGCTATAATCATGTAGCGTTATTTCTTGAGCACAAAGATCATCCGCTCGCTTTTGTCGCGGTTATAGGAGGTGAGCTGGTAATTCCCGAACTGATCTAACAATCTGAGCTGCGCCATTTTAAAATACTCCAGAAAATCCTCTTCGCGCAACGCTCTTACACGCTCTTCAAAGTGGTACTCCTGCCCTTTGTCCTCAAAGCAGATCGTTTTAACAATAAAGCCATCTTCTACGCCACGGCTGATCCGGAAGTTTATCCCCTGCACCGTTTTCTCCTCATGCATCACCAGGTTTTCTATGGCCCGGTCCGTGTTCATAAAGTCGATGACCAACTTGCCGCCGTGCTTCAACGCTTTTGCCGCGGCGCATAGGGCTACCACATTTTCTGTTTCGCTGCTGAAATAGCCGAAGCTGGTGAACAGGTTCAGTACAAAATCAAACGCCTCCGGCTTGTACACTTCCCGCATATCGTGCTCTTCAAACTGAAGTCGCTCGTTTTCAAACTGCCTGGCATAGGCTATACTTTGCGCAGAAAGATCAATGCCCGTTACATCATGCCCTTTCTGATTGAGGTAGAGGGAATGGCGACCCTTGCCACAGGCCAGGTCCAGCAGTTTCTCGGAGGGCTTCGGATGCAGGTAGGTTAACAGGTTGTCTATGAACAGCTTGGCATCATTGTCATCGCGGTTGCTGTAGAGTATGTGGTAGTAGGGGGAGTCAAACCAGGTACTAAACCATTCTTCCTGTCGGGCCATAGGTGCTGTCGTAAAAGCAATAAGGTTGCAAATATACCTTTTATTTTGAAAAACGGGTATATGCAGGGTATAGCATTGGTATGGCAGTACGAACGCCTGCTATACCTGTTCCACAAAAAAACCTGCCGCTGCTGTAGACTACAGCAGCGGCAGGTTCAGGACTTTATTCCGGATTAGCGTTTGACAGCGCCTGCTGCCGTATTGGTTTCGGCTCCTTCTTTGATGCTATCGCCTGGCTGGATGGTGTTAGCACCCTGGTCATGATTGGGCATAACTTCCTGCACCTGGTTAGGCGAAGGTTGCTCTTCACCATGTGCTGTTGCCTCGTCCCCTCCGGCATCGCTCACATTGGCGGTGTTACGCGTACCTGGCGCTACTTTGTCATTTGACACTTTATATTCCGGACGCAGGTCTTTTGGCGTGTCACACGAAACCATAAATAAACCGCATACGGCGGCACATACTGCTATTACGTTCTTATTCATTTGGTCTGTTTTTTACTTTATCTACCATCACTCTGCCAGCTGAACAACCGGCAAAGCATGCTTTATTAATTATTTACGAAAGAGGTTTATCAAAGCTTATACTACTACTCTGCGATCAGGTTCTTGCGGCGCAGCAACGAGTCCATCAGTTTGATGTCATTCGGGCTGTTGAAAATGCGGAACGGCAGCAGAACGAAGATAGGGGCCTGGAATGTTTTGGCCAGCCAGCCTTTCCAGCCACGGGGCAGCTGGGCATCGGTTGCAGGCTTCAGCCACAGCAGGTACGAATCTTTCCGGCGATCGGCTTTCTGGATCATGTCCCAGCTCAGTGCCATACCTTCCCGCTCGTTGCGCTTCATCAGGATCTGGCGCTGGTCTATCTCGTAGCTCAGGCGCTCAAACAGCGGGCTACCCTGCTCTACCTGCGTCACGCCCATTACCTGGGCCGAACGGAGCAGCACAAAAATAAGCGTTACCAGCACAGCCGACACCACCCACCACCAGGAGAAACTGAACACGGCCGGCAACAGCAGCAACACCAGCGGAATCAGGGCCATCCACCAGTCTTTGCGCCATACTTTGCCCAGGGCTATACCTGTAAACATGTTTTTCTCCAGCTGATACTTCTTCGTGCGGATCGTATTCGGAGCAGCGCCTTGCTGCGGCCGGAAACGTTGGTTTGGTTGTTGCATAAACTAATTAAAAATTCAAATCTTTACTTTTTCCCTTTTCAGCTTTGTGGCTGTAAAGCCTGGCAAAGGTAAAACAAATTAATATGCTTTCAGGCTTAGGTCCATACTCTTAATTGAGTGCGTCAGGGCACCTACCGAGATGTAGTCCACGCCGCACTTGGCCACTTCGGCTATAGTCGCTTCTGTGATGCCTCCGGAAGCTTCCGTTTCGAAGCGGCCGCCGATCAGTGCCACGGCCTCGCGCATCATCTCCGGCTGCATGTTATCGAGCATGATGCGGTGGATGCCTCCTGTTTCGAGGGCCTCTTTCACTTCTTCCAGGTTGCGGGTTTCTACTTCGATGCGCAGGTCTTTGCCCTTTTCCCGCAGGTAGCGCTGCGTGGCTTCTATCGCTTCGCGTATGCCGCCTGCATAGTCCACGTGGTTATCTTTGAGGATAATCATGTCGAAGAGCCCGAAGCGGTGGTTCACGCCACCCCCGATCAACACGGCCCATTTCTCCATGATGCGGAAGTTAGGTGTGGTTTTGCGGGTATCCAGCAACCTGGCCTTCGTTCCGGCAATGAGCGAGTTCAGGTAATGGGTATAGGTGGCAATGCCGCTCATGCGCTGCATGCAGTTCAGTACCAGGCGCTCGGCCGTCAGGATGGACTGCGCTTTCCCTTTTACTGTCAGTGCTACGTCGCCAAACTTCACCGTGGCCCCATCCTGCAGCAGGACCTCCACCTGCAGGGCAGGGTCTACCTGGCTAAAGATATACCCGGCCAGCTCCACGCCAGCCAGTATGCCTTCTCCCTTTACCAGCAGGCGCGCCTGGTTCTGGGCATCGTTCGGAATAGAAGCCAGTGAAGAATGATCTCCATCGCCTATATCCTCGGCCAGGGCCCTGGAGATAAACTCGGCTATGCTTTGTTGGGTCAGGTATGTTGCTTTCACGGTGCAAAAATAAAAAAAGGCCCGGTATATATTCCGGGCCCTGCTAAAAATCTCACTATTATCTTCTTAATCTTTTATAAAGTCGATGGAATGGATCAGGAACTTGCCTCCTGCGTCTTTCACCCGGATCAGGACCGTATACGAACCGTTGCGGTGGGTGTAAGTGCCGATCACATAACGCTTGTCTTTTTTGACGGACTCGCTGGGAGTAGGGAAGTTATAGGAAAAGCCTGTAGGCAGGTTTTTACTGAAGAAGTTCTTCATTACAAACTCTGCCTGCGTCTTGCTGTAATCGGTTGGCTTCTCGTCTGCAAAAGACAGGCTTACCTTGCTGTCGAAGTGTCTGGAAAGATCCTTGGCCGATCCGGCCCGCAACGCCGCCTCTACCCCGTCAAACACATCCTTCTGTGCAACAGCTTG
>NZ_JSYF01000386.1:0-4738 GCF_054824225.1 Pontibacter sp. HJ8 | reverse complement strand
TCATTTCGACCAACGGGAGAAATCTGGTACTGGCTAAGGTGATGATTCCAGATTTCTCGTTGCACTCGAAATGACAGCATTGGAGTAGCTGAAAGGTCTCCCTTCGAAGGGGGCAGGGGGATAACTATGCAGTGGCTATGAAACAAGAACTGGTCTCATCGTAGTAGCAGGCTCCCCGGCTGGGGTAGGGGCCCTCGGAAAGGGAACCGGGGTTGCTTTGTGTTCTACCGGTCAAGGTATAGCAGGAAGGAGTAAATTGAATTGGTAACTAAAGATCGACTTTTGCTGAATCTTCAGACCCATTAAAAGAAACAGCTATACATTAAAAGAAGCATCTCAGAATACAGGAAATCTAATTCATCCATTTACTTCACCCGCCCGATTCGCATGTGCAGGTCAAATGTAATCGTCTTCTTCTCTGTTTCATCTCCCCAGTAGGGCTTTAGCTTTTCAGCCAGTTCTGTAACCGGGTTTTCCTGCCGGGCCCGGATGTATTTCTGGACACTCGACCAGGTGTTGAAGTAGCCGGTTAATTCTTCCAGGTTCCAGCTGTAGTGCATGGTAAAGGCGGGAGCAGCCATCTCCTCAAAAGGAAAGGGAATGGTGGCATAGGCCTCGTCGATGAGCTCGCGCTCCTTGTCCCAGTAGGGGCCCAGCGTCTGTTGGTAGAAGGTGCCGATGTGCTCGTCCATCTCCGGTGAGATCTGCAGCAGTCCGTAACACAAGGCCGCCACAACAGCGCCGGGTGCAGCTACCCGGTTCACTTCCTGGTAAAAATGCCCGAAATCAAACCAATGCAGCGCCTGTGCAATGGTGATCAGTTGTACACTCCGATCCGGCAGTTTGGTTTGTTCAGCCCTCGAAACCTGGTAGCGGATGTTGGGCGTGCGAATGGCATGCGCCAACTGCTGTTCACTGATATCGGTGGCGTATACCTCTTCAAAACTTTCTGCCAGCCGGGCTGCCACCTGGCCGTTGCCGGTGCCGCAATCCCAGGCCCGCTGCTTGTTAGGCACCTGCTCTAGCACAAAGGTATAAAGCGCCTCCGGGTAGGAGGGGCGGTAACGGGCGTAGCCACCTGCCTGGCTCGAAAAATTGTCGATTGTTGCTTTCATGTTGCGATCGTATACCTATAAGTTAAGTGAAGTAACCGAGCTAGATATTGTACGTAAAGTGAATCCTTCGCAACAGAAAGCTGCAATGACCTGGTTTGCCAGCGGTGGTAAACCTAGTAATTTGGTTTCCGTTACAAGGGAGGTTACCCATAACTATTCATTCGCTATCAGATCAATCTATTCTAGAAAATTATGACTTTTGAGAACATCACAGAGCAAATTGGCAATCAGAGCAGGAAGGCATTGTACCAGTTTAACCTGCTGACAAATCAGTTTGATGTTCTGACTGCTGCTGTGGAGCATATCTGGCACAAAGGCAAGCAGGAAATAATGAAGAACCCGGAATTGCTGCTGAACGCAGTGCTGGAAGAAGACCGGGAAGCTGTCAGGCGGAATATTCAGAAAGTGAAGGAAGGTACAGCAGTGGAAGACACCTTTCGGCTAAGCCAGGAAATAGGTGTAAAGTATATTAAACTCGATGCTTTTCCGATCCGGGATGAAAGTGGGGCGATTGTAGCCGTGGCCGGCCTGGCCGAAGATATTACCAGGCAAAAACAGTTTGAAAACTACCTGATAGAGTTCGGGCAGCGCAAAAATACAATGCTTGAAATCGTATCGCATGACCTGCGTGGGCCGCTGGGTATTGTTAAAAGTGTCGCTAACCTTTTGCAAAAAGACCACACGGAGAGCAAATACGAGGAAATGGAAACCTATACCCGTATCATCACGAATGCCTGTGATTCCTGCACCGACCTGATCAATGATTTGCTCAGCGAGGAGCATCTGAGGTCACCGGAAGTTTCTGTAAAAAAATCGCGGGTGGATGTGGTATCGGAAATACGCCGGGTAATTGAATCCTATCAGAAGGGGCAGGCCATCACCCAGGCCATAGAACTGACTTCATCGGAGGAGCCGCTGGTGATGGAGGTAGACCCGATCAAGTTCTCACAGATTGTAAATAATCTTATCTCCAATTCGATCAAGTTTACATATCCCGACGGGCTAATCAACATATCGGTGAGCAGGGAGGGGGAGCAGATAGTGCTCGTGCACCAGGACAATGGCATTGGTATACCGGAGAACCTGCAACCGCACCTATTTGACAAATATACCAAAGCGGCCCGGCCCGGGCTGCGGGGCGAGCAATCGCGTGGCATCGGGATGTCGATCGTACGTGACCTGGTAGAGATACAAGGCGGTCGTATCTGGTTTGAAAGCAAAGAAAATGAAGGCTCCACCTTCTACATCAGCCTGCCGGTGCATGATTGATGCTCCCTTAATTTCTGATCCGGTTATAGGTTTGCCGTATTCGCTCTAAAATTGCCTGGTCAATTGGCTTGTGCATAAAACCGTGCACCAGGTTATATTCTTCTGACCGTTTCCGTTCGGTATCATCGATAGAAGAAGTGAGGACAAAGATGCTGATCTTGTCGCGCAAGTCCTTTTCGTGGGGGCGCAGCATTTCCAGGAAATCCCACCCGCTCTTTACCGGCATGTTCAGGTCCAGTAGAATAATTTGGGGCATACTATCGGCACTTTCGAGCATCAGCGCATTATAGGCCTGGTCCACGGTCCCGAAGGATTGGATCTGACTGGCAAAGTCTTCGACTTCGATCACGAGAGAAGTGACGTATACGCTGATTTCATCATCATCAATTATGTATACCTTCCTTATCATGCAGTAACAGGTCAAAGCGTAAAGAAAAAGTTGTGCCCTTGTTAGGGTAACTTTCTACATCAATTTGGCCTCCCAGGGCCTCTACTTGTGATTTTACAAGGTATAGCCCGATGCCTTTCCCTTCGCGGTGGGTGTGGAACCGCTTGTAAAGCTGGAAAAGCTGTGGCCTGACCAGTTCCATGTTCATGCCGCTCCCATTATCTTTTACGATCAGGTAGAGGCAGCCATCTTTTCTTACGCTTTTTATCTCCAATTGTAAAGGGCGATCATCAGATTTATATTTAATCGCATTGGATACCAGGTTCTGGAGGATGCTGTGCACGTAGGCCCGGTTTGCCCAAAGCTTGTCCTCCTCCGGAATATCTACCGAAATGGTACCTTCTGCCTTGTCCAGCAGGTGTTGCAGGCCTTGCAGTACCTCACTGTTTACTTCCTGCAGGTTTACCAGTTCCCGGGCGTCTTCAGAGTCTGTTTTGCGAATGGCCAGTATCTTGTTTAGGTCCTGGATAACCCCGTCCAGCAACCGGGCAGACTTTTCCAGGTTCAGCAGTCCGTCGCTGAATCTGCTGCTGTTGCGGTCAATTTTCTGCAGCATACCCGACAGACCGATGAGGTTGGCGACAGGTGCCCGCAGGTTGTGCGACACAATGTAATTGAACTGCTGCAGGCCCTGGTTCTGCAGGTATAGGTTCTCTGTGAGTTTGAGTAGCCTTTCCTGGTCCTTCTTACGCTCCGTGATGTCAGTGAACACATGAATGTACTTCATGATATCGCCTTGGTCGTTGTGGATAGGAGAGATCGATATGACAGTCCAGAATTCTTCCCCGTTTTTCTTATAGCACAGTACATCCTTTGTTGTCTGTCTGCCGTCTGCCATCAGTTGCCGGAGCAAAGCGACATCGGCCATGTTGGTGTCCGGCCCTACCAATACGTCTCCCGGATGCTTGCCTATTATTTCTTCCAGGCTATACCCCGAGATATCGGTAAAGGCGTCGTTCACCCACTCGACGTGGTGGTTGTGGTTGGTGAAAATGACACCGTTGTTGGTTTTCCGGGCCACCAGCGACAGCTTCCGGAGGTCCTCCTGCACAGCCTTCTCCGATGTGATGTCCCGGTAGGCGATAGCTACGCCGCCCTCAGACGGGTAAATGGTAAACCGGAGCATCGTATTCAATTCAGGGAAATAGTCATCGAACAAGACAGATTTACCAGTTTTTATAACTTCGAAGCACTTGGTATGAAACAGGCTGCCAACCAGGTAGGGATACTCCTCCCAAATGCACTTTTGCAGCAGGTCCTGTATGTCCCGGTTCAGAAACCGGGCAAACATGGAATTGCCGAAGCTGTAGCGCCACTCACTGTCCAGGGCAAAGAAGCAATCGGTTATACTTTCAAGTATGTTGTGGAGCTTTACTGCCTGCTCTTTGATCAGGGCAGTAGCCCTTTTCTCGTTGGTCGTGTCTTTGGCAATGCATTGGATCGCCTTGACCTGTCCTTCCACCAGCACCGGCACAGCCGTAATGCTTAGGTGACGTATATCGCCCTGTTTTCGGATGATGGAGCAATCAAAGGTACTGGACTGGCCATATAGTGATTTTATGAAAGCCTGCCGGGTCACCTGGAGCGAATCAGGCTGCACAAAAGACGTAAAATGCCAGTTGCCTGTTTCCTCCTTGGTATAACCAGTGGTTTCGAGGATGACGTCGTTGCAAGCCTCCATATGGCCGGTCAGATTCAAAGTAAATACCAGGTCCGGGTTATTCACGTAAAGGGCCCGGTAATACGCCTGGCTTTCCTGCCGCTTCTGCATGGCCTGTACCTCCTGTGTTATATCACGGGAATTGGTCACGAGCCCCCGCACATCCGGGTTGTCCAGCATGTTGGAAACGATACAGCTAAGCCAGCGCCAGGTGCCGTTCTTCGCCTTGAAGCGGAAGGGTGGCAT
>NZ_JSYF01000385.1:0-5843 GCF_054824225.1 Pontibacter sp. HJ8 | reverse complement strand
AAAAGAAGGAAGAAGGCAACTTTCTGATGCAGATTGGCGAGCCGCCTGCCATTTATGACTCTACCCTGATGGAAGGTACCATGGACCAGATCGGTATATACCTGAACACCAAAGGTTATTTTAACCACCAGGCTACTTATGAAAAGCAGGTGAAAGACAAGAAGGCCTACGTGACCATTTTGATTAACGAGAATGCCCCTTACCGCTATACCCACTTTGACTATGGCATAGCCGATGATTCGGTGCTGGCGGTGGTAAAGCGGTATGCCGACCGGTCGCTGCTGAAGGTAGGCGATATATACGATGAGCAGGTCCTGACAGCAGAACGGGACAGGCTCTATGAGATGGTCCGGCATAACGGCTACTTTGATTTTGCCCGCGCCTACATCGAATTTGAGCCTGATACCAGCTACGGAGGCAACAGTGTTCGTCTCCGCACGATCATACTCAATCCGGAAAATGACTCCTCTCACCGGTCCTACACGATCCGGAATGTATACTTCAAAACGGATGCCGACCGATTCGGCATCGCCCGCGATACACTCGAGTTTAACGGGGTGAAGTATATCGCCTATAACCACAATTTTTCCTCCAATATACTGGACAAAAAGGTAGCCGTATACCCGGGACAACGGTATAGCCAGTTCCGCACCACGCTCACCCAGCGGCGGCTGGCCGAAATGGATGTTTTTCAGTTCAACAACCTCTCATACAACAAAATAACAGACCCGGTTGACACTGCTTCGGGTTACCAGCTGAATGCTTTCATCAATGCGGTGCCTTCCAAGAAGTACCAGGAGACGACAGAACTGGGCATGAACTTTACGGAGCGTCGCCCGGGACCTTACTCCAGCATCCGCTTAAAAATCCGCAATGTGTTCGGGGGAGCCGAGAACCTGGACTTCGGTATAAGAGGGGGGCTGGAAGGACAACTCAACATTGCGGAACAAACCGAGACCGTCATGATCCGCGAGTTTGGCGGCGACGCAGCCCTTACCTTCCCGGTGTTTTTGCTTCCCTTCGGAGGTAAGAGCATCCTGCAGGAAAACAATCCCCGGACCAGGATTTATGCGGGCTATACCAACGTGGACCGGTCCGAATTCCAGCGCACCCTGTACGAAGCTTCGCTCGATTATATCTGGCAGAAGTACCCGCGGCCTTTGCTGCCGCCTACCCTGCAGTTCATCTTCTCTCCTATCAATGTCAATGTGATTCAGGTAGGCAGAATTGATCCTTCTTTTGATAGCCTTTTGACTAGTATCAGTTCGGAGAACCGTTCGTTCAGTGAAAGCTTCCAGAGTGGGTTTATTTCCTTTATCGGTTTTAATCTCATTTACAACACGAACGACTTCACGCAAACCAAGAATGCACGCTACATGCGTACGCTGGCTGAAGTGGGTGGCCTCACCTCCAAGCTGGGCATTATGCCCGATGTAGGTAATCTCCGCAAGTTTCAGTATGCCCGCATCAACCCCGATTACCGGCGCTATATCCCTTTGGGAGGCAAACGCTATTTTGTTTACCGGGTGAATGCCGGGGTGGGCGGTCCCTTGTTTGGGTCCTCTTCCCTGCCTTACGACAAGTATTTCTTTGCGGGTGGCGGGTCCAGTGTGCGGGCCTGGCGCGCGCGTCGGTTAGGGCCGGGCTCCTACCCGACTTTCAGCGAACGAATTACGGAGAATGATACCGTACGGACGCGTGACTTTGACGCGGAACAACCCGGCGAAGTGCTCCTGGAAGCGAGTGCCGAATACAGGTTCAATATGGTGGGTTTCCTGAACGGAGCCTTGTTTGTAGATGTCGGGAACGTCTGGCTTTTGAGCGAGGATGTGCGAAGACCCGGTTCCGGTTTCGCGCTCAACAGGTTCTACAAAGAACTGGCCGTAGGGACTGGCTTTGGCCTGAGGTTTGACTTTTCGCTGCTGATCCTCCGCTTCGATTTTGCCACCAAGGTATATGATCCGGCCGGGGTGGATGGCAATAAATTTATGCTCAAAGATTTCAAATTCTCAGAGTTCTTCAAAGAAAGTAACCAGACGACCTTGAATATTGGTATCGGGTATCCGTTTTGATGGAGCGTGTATAGCTTGGCTTCCATAAAAAGAGCCTCTGTGGGAACAGAGGCTCTTTTTATGGAAAGTGAAAATGAAATTTTAATAATTCAGCAGCTCTTCCATGGCAGCTGCTACCTTGTCCGGGTTGGGCAGCATCATCTTTTCCAGCTCCACATTGAGGGCGATGGCCGGTAAATTGGCGGCTCCCAAGGTATAGACAGGCGCATCGAGTTGCTGGAAACATTCTCTGGCGATGCGTCCTGCCAGTGACTCGGCAAAGGAGTTCATCAGCGGTTCTTCTGTCAGCACCAGCGCTTTGCCATGCCGGCGGACAGATGCTACGACGGCCTCAAAGTCCAGCGGATTGAGGGTACGCAGGTCGAGTATCTCCACGCTGCCCATAAATTGCTTGGCCGCCGTCTTGGCCCAGTAAACGCCCATACCGTAGGTGATCACGGTCATGCTGTTGCCCTGGCGTACCTGCTCTTCACTGGCATACTGGACCACATTGGCTTTGCCCAGTGGCAGGATGTAATTTTCATCCGGCTCTACTGTCTTGGCGTCTTCCGTACCAGCCACTTTGGACCAGTACAAGCCTTTGTGCTCCAGCATCACCACCGGGTTCGGGTCCAGGAAAGCGGCCTTCATGAGCCCTTTCATATCGGCTGCGTTGGATGGGTATACTACTTTGATGCCCCGTATGGTGAGCAAGGTAGATTCGATGCTGCCGGAATGGTAGGGCCCGCCGCCACCGTAGGCCCCGATCGGCACCCGTATGAGGGATTGTACCGGAAACTTGCCCATGGACAGGTAGCAGCTTTTGGATAGCTCCTCCACCAGCTGGTTCATCGCCGGCCATATATAATCGGCAAATTGTATCTCCACAATCGCTTTGGCTCCGACAGCCGACATGCCAGCCGTAGAGCCTACGATATAGGCTTCCTGTATGGGCGTATTGAATACGCGCGCATCGCCGTACTTTTTGGCCAGCAGCGCTGCTTCCCGGAATACTCCGCCCAGCTCCCCGCCTACATCCTGGCCGTAAAACAAAGCCTCCGGATAGGTACGCAGGATATCATCGACGGCATGCAGCGCGGCATCAACCATGATGGTCTTTTCGGCTCCTGCGGGTCTTCTCTCGCCCAGCTCTTCGGTGACAGGAGTCGGGGCAAATTCATGCTGGTCGAAGGTAGCCGGATCGGGTGAGGGAGCTGCCAGGGCACGCTCGTAATTTTCTGCCACCAGTTTGATCGCCTCCTGCTCCAGCCATTCTACTTCCTCTGAGGTCACGTCAGCCTCCTGCAGCGCCTGTCTTAGCTTCGGGATTGGGTCGTTGACGCTGTGCTCCTGCAGGTTGTTGCCGCGGTACCATTCCCGTCGCACTCCGGAAGTATGGTGGCCCAGCAGCGGGCATTTGGCGTGCACCAGTACTGGCTTGCGAACTCCCCGGGCATATTCGAATGCTACTCGCATGCCTTCATAAGACTCGGCAAAGTCAGAGCCGTTCACCCGAAGGCGTTCCATCCCCTTAAAACCGGCTGCATACTCGAAGGCGTCCATGGCGCGCATCTCCTTACCCGTAGCCGAAATACCCCAGTCGTTGTCCTGCACCAGGTATACGATCGGCAGATTCTTCAGCACCGCCATCTGGAAAGCCTCGGCTACTTCACCCTCCGTTACCGAACCGTCGCCCAGTGAGCAGAGCACCACCGGCTTTTCTTCCTCCTGCAGGATTCCCTGTGACTCCATGTAGGAGATCGCGTGCGCCATACCTGTAGCAGGTATAGCCTGCATACCTGTTGCCGAACTCTGGTGCGGTATGGTCGGAAATCCTTCGCGACGCAGCGACGGGTGCCCGTAGTAGGTTCGTCCACCGGAAAAAGGATCGTCGGCTTTGGCCATCAATTGCAACATCAGTTCGTAGGGCTGCATACCGATACCCAGCAGGACCGAATCATCCCGGTAGTAGAGGGCAGCGTAGTCGTATGGTTTTAGTTGAAAAGCGGCAGCCAGTTGTATGGCTTCGTGACCCCTGGAGGTGCTGTGCACATACTTGCTGCAGATCGTTTTATTTTCTTCGTAGGTGTCTGCCATGGTTTTGGCAGTTATCATGAGCCGGTAAGCTTTTTTAAGAATATCAGTATCTATCTTAAAAGCTTCCGTTGTTTCTTTTGACATATACTAAGATTTATTATTGCCCGAAGTTAAGGAAAATTGGCCTTCTTCTAAAATCCAATCTTAAGCTGGGTAGAGAGCCCAATATTTGGTAATTTTGTACACGTATGTGCAAGTATTTACTCAGCTTCGAGTCAATAGTTCACTTCCAAATCAGCAATTGACACAAAATGTCTGACGTCTTGTGTCTAACGTCTAACATCTAAAAATATGTTCAGAGAAGAAGTTGAAGCTTTTATGCGCCAGTTCCAGCTGGACCTGGTACGCGACCTGGAGACCTGTGATGGTGGCACTACATTCCAGAAGGATGAGTGGAAGCATGAGCAGGGAGGCGGCGGCATTTCACGGGTTATCGAAAACGGGAATGTGCTGGAAAAAGGTGGCGTCAACTTCTCTGCTGTACAGGGCGAGCTTTCCCTGGCTTTTCTCAACATGCTGCAAATGCCCGATCCGAAGTTCTTTGCGACAGGCGTTTCGGTAGTGATGCACCCGCACAGCCCGATGGTGCCCATCACGCATATGAATGTGCGCTATTTTGAAGCGGGGAACGGCACGGCTTGGTTTGGCGGCGGCATTGACCTGACGCCCATTTATGTGGATGTGAAGCAGGCACGGGAGTTTCATGAAGCGATGAAAGCCGTATGCGACAAGCACCATCCCTCCTATTACCCGGAGTTCAAGAAATGGGCAGACGACTATTTTTTCAACGTACACCGCAACGAAACACGCGGGGTAGGCGGCATTTTCTTTGACCGGCTGATGGCAACGGATGAGATCTCGATGGAGCAGCGCTTTGCCTTCGTGCGGGATGTGGCCTATGCCTTTGCTCCTTTCTATACCTCCCTCATAAATCAGAACCGCGATTTGCCTTATACCGAGCAACAGAAGCAGTGGCAACTGATCCGGAGGGGGCGCTATGTGGAGTTCAACCTGGTACATGACCGTGGCACCAAGTTTGGGCTGGCCACGAACGGGCGAATAGAGTCGATCTTGATGAGCCTGCCGACACATGCTTCCTGGGTATACAACCACAAGCCGGAGGCGGGCAGTGCCGAAGAGCAGACGCTGGCATACCTCAAGAAAGACATCGACTGGATTAACGCCAATTAAGCATGCTGGAGGCACTCGAGAAGCTGGATCAGGAGCTGTTCGTTTTTTTGAACAACCAGCACAGCCCCGCCTGGGATGTGATCATGGTTTACGCATCCGATAAATATTTCTGGATACCCTTTTACCTGTTGCTCATCGGGTATATCGTTTACCGCTACCGCATGCAGAGCATACCGATGCTGCTCATGGCGGTGGTCGCCATCGGGTTGGCCGACTATATAGCCTCCGGTATCTTCAAACCCTACTTTGCCCGCCTCCGCCCCTGCCACGACCCGGAATTATCGGCTATGGTGAACCTGGTGAAAGGCTGTGGCGGAAAGTTTGGTTTCCTGTCTTCTCATGCTTCTACCGGCTTTGCGCTGGCTGTTTTCTTTAACCTTATTCTCCCGGACCGCTACTTTATTTTCAAGATCGTGCTGGTGGCCTGGGCGGTGGTGGTGTCTTACAGCCGAATTTACCTGGGCGTGCACTTTCCCGGAGATATTTTGGGCGGCGCAGTCGTAG